>NZ_JAWJUW020000036.1:0-4695 GCF_033052795.2 Halovibrio sp. HP20-59 | reverse complement strand
AACGACGTGGTAGCCGCGCTGGAAGGTGCGGGCTTCGATGTAACACGCCAAACGAAAACCAGCCTAAGCATTGCCGACCCTTCCGGTGGCAAGCCATTACGGCTACGAGGAAAGCTGTATGAGCGAGATTTCCAAAATGGCGACGGCCTTCGAGCAGAGATCGAAAGAGCAAGCCGAGAATACCGAGCAGGCCGTCAAGAGCGCGTTGAAGAAGCACGAACACGCCTTGCTGTTGGCATTGAGCGAAAGCGAGAAGACAACCAGCGCCGCTATCCGCGCCCAGAGCCAGCGCCTGAAACGTACCGCACTGTCGAGCTGGCTGGCCGTCGCCATTCCAGTGGTCTTGATGCTGGCGTTGGGCGCCGGAGTCATCTGGGCAATGAGTTGGCATATGGGGAACCAAGTAGACCAGATTCAGCGCTACAACATGACATTGGAGCAGCTGAAGGCCGAGGGTGGAGCGATTCAACTGACGGAGTGCGGGAGCGAGACGCTGAGGATGTGCGTGGAGATCGACACCGAAGCGAAAGCATGGGGCCGAGAGGGGCAATTCCGGATACTGAAGGGTTACTAAATGACCGAACTAGAGCGGGAGCTATTGCGCGCCTTCGAAGATTTACAGGCCAGCTACGAGAGACAGCAGCAGGAATGGCAACGCGGTTACGAGAGTTTGCAGACCATGTTCGAGGAAACCCAGCACGACAACCAGGCCTTAAAACGCCAGGTGACGAACTTGAGCAATCAGGTCAACGACTTGACCGAGAGCGTGTCGCGCTGGACGCCAGGGGGCAAGAGGTGATGAAGCAACGCCAACGAGGTAGGGACTTTGGAATGTAAGCTGTAGTCGAAAGGCGTTATTTCATATATGTTATACGTGTATATCATATATGGAGGGCTCGCTATGCTTGCTATTCGCTTACCTACTGACATTGAAGAGCGCTTAAACGCGTTGGCTAAAGCCACTGGGCGTACCAAGACATTCTATGCCCGCGAAGCGATCCTTGAGCACCTGGAAGACCTAGAAGACATCTATTTGGCTGAGCAGACCCTTGAACGCCTACGTAGTGGTGATGAGTCTACCTACTCCTTAGACGACGTGGAGCAAGAGCTTGGTCTGGCAAATTGAGTTAACTGAGGCAGCACGTAAACAATTGAAAAAGATGGGACATACGGATGCCAAGCGTATTCGTGACTATCTGCGTGAACGTGTGCAGCCGCTTGAAGATCCTCGGCAGCTTGGAAAACCGCTCCAAGGGAAAATGGGCGAGCTATGGCGATATCGTGTTGGTGATTATCGGCTAGTTGCTCATCTTGAAGATGATCGGGTTTGCATCTTAATCGTAAGGATAGGTCATCGTCGTGAGGTTTATCGCTGAAGCTCTGTCCCTAGACGAAAAGCGTTCTGAAGAGTAAAAACAACGGGGTAACACTCAATAGAGTGACCTAAAAGAGAACGCCCCCAACCCGGGTTAGCTTGGCGGCAAGTCGGGATGAGGGCGCACGTAGAACGTGAGGATATTGTGGCCCAGCTAGCACCGGATTGCCAAGGCTTCCCCCCAACAAATTTGCCCCTATTTGGTAAACGGCTTCCCCGTAAACCCTACCACACCGATGATTTCGGTACTGGTCTACGCATCCGTGACGTTCAAAAGGCGCTCCAGGCGCGTTATATCCAGCCCAACGGCCCTACGCACCGCTATTGGCTGGTCTATGACGTTGACCGTAGCGGTGCTGTGCTCGATTGGTACGACCGCGGCGCACCACCGCCGACGATCGTGGCGCAGAACCCCGCCAATGGCCACGCCCACCTGATTTATGGCCTTGAAGTCCCTGTTAGAACAGCACCAGACGGCAAACCAGGCCCATTACGCTACGCAGCCGCTATAGATTGCGCTTTGCGCGCTGTTCTCGATGCTGACGTAGGCTATGCGGGCCTTATCTGCAAAAATCCCCTACACAGTCATTGGCGCGTCACTGAATGGGAGCCTCGCTTGTACGAACTGGGCGACCTAGCAAGCTGGCTTGACCTTAGTAGCTTCAACGACCGCCGTAAACGGCTTCCAGACTATGGGCTAGGGCGTAACTGTACCCTCTTTGAAAAACTCCGCACATGGGCTTATAGAGCGATACGGCAGGGGTGGCCAGAGTACGAGCGTTGGCATGAAGCTGTGCTGACTCGCGCACGTGCTTACAACGACTTTGAAGCGCTGTTACCTGATAGCGAGGTTCGCGCTACAGCTAAGAGCGTAGCCAAGTGGACGCATCAGCGTTTTACTCCGTCTGAGTTTTCCGCTGTACAGGCCCAAAGAGGAAGTAGAAAAGGGGCAAAGCGTCGAGATGAGCTTCTCCCCATAGTGACAGCAATGATTGCTCAGGGAGCTTCACAAGCTGAAGTTGCACGTAAGTTGAAAATTTCTCGGCAAACGTTATCTCGATGGGTCATAAAATTTTCAGATGAGGCGACTAGTTAAATGAAAAATAATATGTGGAAAAAGGTAATTTTTGCCATGCTTTTCGGAGTGTTACCTGGAGTGAGCGCTCAAGCCGATTTTGATGATGATCTTCTTACTTATGTAATAATACGAGATACATTTACGGAGATGGAAGGTACTTGGACCCCATATGCGATCTCTGTTGCGGATGGGAAAGCGATCATTCTTCTAGAACAACCAGCTATCTCATTGGACTTTGTGCTTACAGCCTTACCGCATGGTGTTTGTGCTTATGCTACTGAAGATGATGAGCGTTATCTTCGTTCAGTAAATGAAGTTGCCATTCTGAATAAGCGTGGCGATCAGGGATATATCTTTAATGGGAGTAGCGATGCATGCAAAGAGATTTATGGAGCACAAAAAGAACACTCAGATGCATTAATACGTTCACGCCTTCGTAGCCACGAGTTGCAATAGCACATTTTACTTAGTTTTGTCCCAAAGCCATATCAGATAATAGCCTCCGGGTCTGGTCTACAGTTGTAGACTTACTGTTCTTGTATCTTTCTCTCCTGGTGCCGCAGCGAAACGGATCTTTGATCCGTGAGGTGTGGTGCCCGACAACCGAGCTTGCGAGGGCGTCAGTTGTCGGATTGCATGGTTACTTCAGTATGTGTGCGATCAGAACGAGCACTACGATTAGCAATTCCATATTCGTCTCCTTTGTTAGCCTTCCTAATATTTAGTGATCCTTGTAAAAACCTTTCGATTTCGCTGTTTTTTGTGCCTTCTATAGTGCGGGTTATCTAAGTATCTCCTGTTTAATATCAGCTAGCTTCTGAGTACGGTTGTGCGGCTAAGCTGGGACAACTAGCTACATTTCCTTGCGTTGATTTAGTACATAAGCCAGCATACACAGAGTGCCCTTTGACTCGCTTCGCTCGTCTGGGCACTCTGTGAGCTGGGTCAGGGGCTACCGCCCCCGACACCCCCGTTGCCACCTGGCAACGCCGACCATGCTTCTGGTCGCCATTGCCAAGTGGCTATGAACGGAGACAAAGATGGATCAGATACACGGTGCTGACTGGGAGACCTGCCTCGATTTAATGAATCGATGGGACGTTGAAGATGGCTCGTTTCTCACGGGCTTAACGGTCGTTGAGCGTGATGGCTTATTGGAACCAGGCGTTCGTACTCTTTGGAGTGATGCTCAGCCTGGTGTGTGGCTGACAGGCCGCGCTGCCTGTCGTAGCTATCAGGAAGCGATGTCAATTTTGGGCGAGCTTTGCGATGCCCTTCAGGTGCGCTATGAAGGCTATCGCCGTGAGCAAGAAGCGATTCGTTCTAAGCACGAAAAGGACTGATATGGCGGATATCTACCGAGAAAAAGTTATTAAAGTGCGGGTAACAGACGAAGAGTACGTAGCATTGAAACAGCGTAGTGCTAAGCCGCGTCTGGCCGAATGGATGCGTGAGACCTGTCTGGATACCAGTGGCCAACGAAAATCACGCTCTCAGCCTCGCAGCAGCGCCGATCCTGCCTTGCTCCGCCAGTTAGCGGGCATTGGTAACAACCTCAACCAGATAGCGCGACGCGTGAACAGCGGCCAATGGGGGCCGTTGGAGCGTGTGCACGTTATGACTGCCCTGGCGGCTGTCGAGCGCGAGTTAGCCACGCTCAAGCCTGAAAGCCATGATCGTTAAGTTTACGCCTCGCGGTACGGGCCGTGGTTCTGGGCCTGTAGGCTACCTCTTGGGGCAAGGTCGCGACCGTGAAGGTGCCGAGCTGTTGCGGGGTGATCCAGATCAAACTGAAGCGCTCATAGATTCCAGTAACTACGCCAAACGCTACACCTCCGGGGTTTTATCGTTTCAAGAGCCCAACCTAGACGCCGCCACTAAAGCGACGATCATGGAAACGTTCGAGCAAGCGTTGCTGCCAGGTTTGGATGCCGACCAGTACGACTGCTTATGGGTTGAGCACCGTGATAAAGGCCGCTTGGAGCTGAATTTCGTGGTACCGAATGTGGAGCTGACCTCTGGGAAGCGCCTACAGCCGTACTACGACAAAGCCGACCGTCCGCGCATCGATGCCTGGAAGACGCTGACCAACGATACCTATGGTCTGCATGACCCTAACGACCCTGCTAACCAGCGAGCGTTAACGTACCCCGCTAATCTGCCCCGCGACCGTGTAGAGGCTCAGAGAAAGCTCACGGACGGCCTACTACGGCTTGCCGAGCGTGGCGAAATTACCAACCGA
>NZ_JAWJUW020000007.1:0-194106 GCF_033052795.2 Halovibrio sp. HP20-59 | reverse complement strand
CCCCACCCCCGGCCCACCCGTAAGCACAGCCACCCCATACGCAAGGCAGGTCTCCAATGCTTGGCGCTGCTCATCACTGAGCACCCGGCCATCCGACAGCTCGCCATCAACACGCACTTGGTTGCAGCCATTCCAATGCACCGCACGCGCTAGCAACGCGGTGGCGATGGTTCTCTCGGCTTCCACCAGCGAAGGCAGGCCAACTAGCCCGCCCTCAACACTTATAAGTTTTTCATGCGCCAGCAGCAGTTCAACAACCGAGGCCATGCGTGCCACGTCGACCCCGAGGAGCTGCGCGCCTTCCGAGGCCAATTCATCCGAGGTTGCCAGGGTATGCCCCGAGGCTGATCGTGCATCAACGACATGGCGAAGCCCCGCAATGAGTCGATCGCGGTGGGTCAACTCGAAGCCAAGAGATTGAGCCATAGCATCGGCTATACGAAACCCTATACCTCGAGTCTTCAATAAGGTGCGGTAGGGGTTGGCGGATACTTTCGCAATGGTCTCCTGGCCCAACTGGCGAAAGACCGACATTGCACGTGAAGCGCCCAGACCATGCCCCTGCAGGAAGATCAATGCATCACGCGCTTCTTGGTACTCATTCCAGCTCGCCGCTATCCCCACTGCTTTCTTCTTACCGATGCCTGACACAGCCCGTAAGGCCTTTTCGTCACCGAGTACGTCGCGCAGCCCATCACCGAAATGGGCGACCAACCGCGCAGCGAACTTGGGGCCAATGCCGGCCACCTTGCCACTCGCAAGGTATGCACCCAGCGCTTTGGACTCCTGAGGTATTTGCGTGATGAGCCGATCGGCTTTGAACTGCTTGCCGAACTTAGGATGCGTGCCCCAAGTGCCGCGGGCCTGTACAGACTCCCCCTCGTTGAGCGGCTGACATACAGCCACCAGCGTTACCTCCTGTTCCTGAGCATCGCGCACAGTCAGGATCTGAAATCCCTCTTCACCTACGAAACGAACGGCACTGATCACGCCGCTCAATTCCTCAAGGTTGTCCATGGATCGCCCTCGCAAATAAAAAAAACCCGGCTGGGGAGGCCGGGTGAGGTACAGGGAAACAGGCTCTTACTGGGGAGCGTGGATTGTCAGCACGCCCGGGCCGCGCCCGACTTCAAACTCTGGATCTGCTACTGGGGAGCCCTCTGAGTTGAGAGTGAGAGAGAAGCCGGATCAGGGCTAACTCAGAGGGCTCTCCGGTAGCCCCGTTACCGAGACGACCAGACGGCTAATGCGCATCCCCGAAGCCGTGTCAGGGGAGAGAGGAGATAGCGGGCGCAATCCGCTTAATTCGTTCGGCAGAGGGTTGTTAAGCTTTTTCCGCTGCCTATGTGTTGCTATACTAGACGACACTTTTTAAGTATGCAATACACTTTAGAGATGAAAGACATCGTATTGTCGGTTTGCTTCTGAGCGGTGCTTATTCCGCTTACTTTCCTCTACCGAAGGACGACCTTCAGGATGACATCACGAGCACTCATTCTGTGTGAGAAACACTCCGACCAGGCCGACAAAATAGCCCCTGCTTTAGGTCTTACGCGCAGCGGCAACGCCTACACCGGCACCTGGAATGGCATAACACTTACCTTAGTTTGGGCCGCTGGGCATTTGCTGGCGCCTGTTGAGCCTTCCGAGGTGAGCCCAGAGGCCAATTGGCGCGATCCCCGCAGTCTTCTGCCCCTACCTACCGCCTTTCCTCAGACGCCTACCGACCGCGGTAAGAAATACCTGGGAAACCTTAAAAAAGAACTCTCTCAAGCAACAGAAGTATGGTTGGCCACCGATCCAGACCGCGAAGGCGAGGCCATCGGGTACGAGATCCTGCAGTACGCAAAGTACCGCGGTTCGGTGAAGCGGATGTGGCTGACCGGCTCTATGGAAGCGGCCGATGTTCAGGCCGCGGCCAAGCGCCTCAGGAACGCCGGAGAAACCATTTCTTTCTGGCGGGCTCAGCAGGCCCGAGCCAACGCGGATGGCTTCTGGCAGTACCTTGTCCGTGCATACACGGCAACCGCTCGCTTAGGCCTTATGGGTAGCGATTTAGCCAAAGGTAAGGGCAAGGCTGGGCTCGTGTCGGCCGGCCGCGTACAGTCCGCCACCCTTGGGCTAGTTGTTACCCGCGATCGCGCAATTGAAGCCTTCATTCCAGTCGATCACTACCAGGCGAAGATCACCCTGGGCGGGGGCGAGCTGACCTATTCACCGGCCACCCCAATAGCTGGCGCCAGCAGCATCCAGCTGCAGGATGACGGCAAGCCGATGTTCCTGGACAGGGCTGCCATGTTGGCCTTTACCAAGCGCCTAGAGACCGTCGATAACGCCGCCATTCTGGAGGCCGAGACAAAGCAAACAGCCAAGCATCCACCGCTGCCATACAGCCTCACAGCGCTTCAGCGAGACATGTCAAAACAGTACGGCCTCACGGCCACACAGACGCTGAAAGCGGCCGATTCAATGCGAAGCGATGGTTACCTGACCTACCCACGAACAGAGCATGGAGAACTGCCCGCCAGTCTGTATAACCGGAACGATTTATTGGCCATTCTGGGTGGCGCAGCAAAGGCTGATGACGCGCTTATGGCGCCAGCCCGCCAAGCTGGTCGCCGGCATTGCATGGAGAGTGCGGAGGTGCCACGGCCACGTTGCTTTACCGACAAGCCGATGAACCACCACGGGATCATTCCAACGCGCAAAACTCCGAACCTCGCAGATCGTACCGAGGCCGAACAAAAGGTCTACCTGGCCTGTGCAAAACAATTCATCCAGGCCCTCCTGCCAGCCGCTACCGTCGAGTCCTTGAGTGTCAGCGCCAGCATCGATGTCGAGGACGTGATAGAGCGGCAGCCAGCGCTGTTTTCCGGCACCTTCAAGCGCGTCATTGACCACGGCTGGATGTCCGCTTTCGAGGCTCACAAAGAACAGAAAGACCTGCCACCACTGGTAGCCGGCGCCAGCATTCCCATCGAGGCTGTAAGGCTTCATGAGGCACGCACCGAGCCGCCCAAACACTACACGCTGCACGACCTGCTAAGCGCAATGCTCAATGCAGGCCGACACGTCGAAGGGGAAGATGCAGCAGCACTCCGAAAGGCTGAAGGGATCGGCACCCCAGCCACTCGGGATACGGTTATCCAGACGTTGTTTGATCGCGAATACGTAGCCACCAAGCGCAAGGGGAAACAGCAGCTAATTGTCTCCACACCACGAGGCCGCGCATTCATCGATAACACCCCCACCGAACTCTCCGATGTGCGCGTGACAGCCGCTTGGGAGCGCCAGCTCGATGCAATCCAGAACGCCCCCAACGACACAGCGGCTAAGCACGCCCGCGACACGTTTATAACTGCTCAACGCGACTTCATTACTACCCGCATCAAAGAGGCAATCGACATCATGGACAATGCACCTGAGGCAGTTTTAGAAGCAGCCAATGGCCCCACAGAGAACATGGTTTCCGCAGCACGCAAGCTAGCCGCTGCACGCAGTCTTACGCTACCAGAGGGCATCGAAAAGAGCTTCGAGATATGTCGCTCATTCCTGGACGAGGTAATGCAGCAGACACCGCCGCCGACCGACAAGATGAAGGCCTTGGCTATGCGCCTAGCTGGCGAAAATGGTGTGACGCTGAATGGAGAACTGACCTCATTCAGGGAGTGCAAAACCTTCATCGATAAGTATATGCAGATCCAAGCTCCGACCGCGAAAATGATAGCCGCTGCTGAGTCCGCCGCGAAGCGCTACCAAGTAAAACTTCCCGAGGCTGCCCGCACCTCAATACAGGAGTGTCGCGTGTTCCTAAACGAGCATCCACGCTAGCCCCGCCGAGAGGCACCCCGGGCACCCCTTGGATGGGGCTAGGACACTTGGCCGATCGCATAAAAAGCAAACCGAAAAGGACTCCCCTCGCCAAGGAAGGCGCTCAATTTTACACCCGCCAGACGTACCCACTTAGCCCCTTTAAAGCCACTCAGAACAACACGCCTTATGAGTGATAGAAGACGATAGGAACCGCAATGCACGAAGTACATCACGACGATGAATCACAGGCCGAGAACACTCATCAACGTCAATCACGCCGTACTGTTGATAGGGAGGTGCTAGCACACGAGGCCGAGCTAATGGTGGGCGCACTGACAGCCGATATAGATGCAATTATGGGCGAGTACACACGGCAGCTACTGGGCATTGTTGAGCGCATCAGGCAGGCCCAACCACGTACCCATGGCGCGGTACTTTTAGATGTTAGTCGGTGTGGCTATGGATGCCTCGGGTGCCCTCACCCGGTATGGCGTAAATGGATCAACCGACAACAGCATAGCCGGCACGCACCCTCAACGTGGCATGCCGTTAGAATACAGCGACCAGGGGTAGCAGCAAGGGCGAAAACCGTGCCTCAAGAGGCGCGAGAGCTGATCGCTGAAGCCCTCGTGTTGATCGAACGAAGAGCACGCTTTATCGACCATTTGAAACGTATTAACAAGGCCATTGGTACTGCTCGCCACTACCGACCAGAGCTAGGCCAACAAGGAAACAATTAGGACGGCATGACAATCTTTTAATAGCGCATTATTCGATTTCTCTATGGCTTGTAGTGTCACTCTACAAGCCTTTTTTATGCGTATCTGAGCAGGCCTAGCGTGGGGTTAGATATAAACCGCAATGGGCGTGTACATTGAAGCATCGCATCATTAATACGGGTGCTAGCTATACGCTTACCCCATTCAAGAGAGCGCTATTCCCAGTGATTGGAACATCACTCTATGGGTATCCATGTGCCGGGGAGAGGGCTGTTACCAAACGGCAGTAGCTAGAGGTATAGAAGGGTGGGGAAGGGTTGATCCCTCATGCATGAAATAGCTGCCATGAAAGCAACAAAAATTACGACAAGCATTTAATGATCTAGGGGTATCCCAAGCACGCCATTGTTGGCAAAGCGAGTGTCTTCGGCGCGTGTACATCCACGGTGGTTGTGTTCCTGTCGGGGTATGGGGAGACCTTGCCACCGCACTCAATGCTGGCGCTTTCGATGCGTGAGCAGCAACGGAGATAATAGCCTTGTCGGGGTATGGGGAGACCTTGCCACCGCACTCAATGCTGGCGCTTTCGATGCGTGAGCAGCAACGGAGATAATGGGCTTGTCGGGGTATGGGGAGGCCATGCCACCGCGCCCAATGCTGGCGCTTTCGATGCGTGAGCAGCAACGGAGATAATAACAAGGTAGAACGAAGTTGAAACGGGGCGGCTTAGGGATTCAGCAATCGAAAATACTAGGCCTTTCGAGGCTTGCCTCGTGATCGGCCGCGAAGCGGCCCATGTGCTTTTCGTAGAGTGCTAGACCGACCGCTCCACAAGGTCATTTTACCCCTATCAGCTAGCTATCTAGTCCCAGTACAACGAAGTGACTTGGGGCGGTTTTCCGCCTACTGCTATATCAAATTTAGGCGTATCGAGGCCTGCCTCGTATTCAGCCGCGAAGCGGCTCATGTGATCTCGTTGACTTTATGAACAACTGCAACGGTGAACACAGCAACAAAGCCCACCAGCATGCACATTTTTCCATTCAGATAGTGAAATATTTACGCACAAAACAAGATACGCGAGCGTCTATAATATTGCCCATTATTAGGTGCTTATAAGTAATTCCTGCGAGTATTTGGAATCATCATTTCTTGGGATAGGCGAATAGAGCGGGAGAGACCGTGACGGATAACTCGAACGGTTCACGGCCTTATAATCAAATCAGGGTAGTTAGGGGGATGTTCCCTTTCCTTGACCTAAGACTGCCTTGCCACAGCGATCTCAAACCTACACCCCGGCCTAAGCACCCTCAACATCGACAACTGCAACACAATCCTGGCCAGGGAAGGTCTTATTTCTGACTGGGATATTCACCCCTGAATTCATCCATGCTTTTGAGGAGGTCCAGGTAATCGATCCCGCCCGGAATCAGGCGAGTCTTTGTGGCGCGTTCATACATCCATACGCTCCATAATTTCATGTGTGTTGAAGCGCCTTCAATATCCTTGGGCATCATCCCGCCCCATTCGGGATCATCAGCCATAAACTGGAGCGCCCGATCGATGGCACGATCCAGGTCATTTCTGGGCGAGTAGAAGTCCTCCAAACGCACTTGCTCGGCCAGAATCAAAACGGCAAGCACTGGATAGTTCAGCCATTCTGCAAACTTTTCGATCACATCTCGCCCCAGGCTACTTGCTAGCCTTCGCCCAGTTTTCAGGTGGCTCAACGTGCTCGGCGCAATACCAAGGTGCTCGGCCAGGTCAGTGGAAGCCAGTCCTTCGCTAACAGCTCGCTCAAAGATTACCTGAATGAGTTTGTAGCCAGGTGTTTCCGGCTCTATTTGCAGGTAGTCGGATCTTGGCCCTTTGGGTTTTCCCTTCTGGCCATCTTTGGGGCCTGATCCACTTTTCCGTATCCCTGCCTCGATAACCTTACGTAAGCCTTTATCGTCATTCCCCTGATCCAAGTTTTCTCCCCACATGCTTTCAGCATGTTTCTAGTTAAATAGAACTATACCAGATAGCAAATTCTAATACTTATTGCCTATCCAGCGCCGCTCGGACAGCGGCAAGATTGCATCGCTACATCATAACCCAGGAGTAAGCAATGCTCATCGGACGCATAGAGCACGACCCCAAAAAACAATTCCCGTTGCAGCTACCAGAGTCAACCCTCGGTCGGCTTGAGCTGTACAAGGAGCTGTACCAGCAGACATTCGGCGAGAAAGTGGCCAATAACGATCTGGTCGACCTGATGCTCACGAATGTCATGGACAGAGACCGTGAATTCAAGCGGTTTGTGAGGGAGGAGGAACGAAAGAAAAAACAGGAGGCGAAACAGCAGGAACTAGGCGCTGGAACTAACTCCTTAGCTGGAGAAGCTGAGGCCGAACCTCACGCTGAGGCTTTAAGCCATCAGCGTGAGCAACAACATCAAGCATAAGGGCACTAGGTCTCGATATGCTGTGCTTTGATGATCTCACACATCTGTTCAACCAGGGGAACAACTCGTCTCCACTTGGTACGCAGAACACGGTGATTGCCTGTGGCCCAACTGCGCACAGAGGTAACAGCCTCGTCAGCAGCCACGGCTATCTGGCGTGGGGTCATCACTTCCATCCAGCGATCCACAGTAGCTTTGACCTCCTTGGAATCGACCCAAGCGCCGCCTTCAATAGCGACGTGCTCGGCCATGACCTCATCAAGGGCATCAAGCACCTTGTCATAGGCCACCTTCCTAGGGACCGCTCCCCCTGTCCAGGTGTGAATGGATGCCACAGAAATCGAACATTCGAGCTTACCGCTCAGGTGCTCTGCGACCTTGGCCAATGTCATGCCGTAATTGTCTCGCAGAGTAGCAATACGTCGAGCCAAGTCACTGTCGGTCTTGCTGCGCTCAACACGACCACGGGTTGTCGGAATGCTGACCTTAATTTCGCAGCCATGCCTCTCGAGCGTGTTGATCAGGTCGTTCAGGAGTGCGTTACGCATGGCTAACCTCTATGAATATTTGGCAAGTCACCCGCCTTCTGAAATGCAGCGACTTATTGGTTGGACGGCAGCCCGTTTGCATATCCCCAGACAATGGCAGGAGGACATGAAACAGGAAATATACGTAGCCTGGTTTTCTAAGGAATATGACCCTTCGTATTCCCATGATGCGATCATGAAATATGCTGGTGAGGCGGCTTTCCTCGCGGTCAGCACATGGCGCCGCCATACCATCCTACCAGTGACCGTTCATAAAGCCGGTCAGGCTGATAGCGAACCCAGGGCTGAGCAGTTTGATCTGATGGCTGAACAGATCCCTGGTTTCACTGAAGAGTTCAACGACGAAATCGACATTGACCCTGAGGCTTTCGTTGAGACCACTTCGATGGCTTCAGCGCACCTCATCGACCTACCCAAACGCTCAGCTCGAACTGAGCTGTCTCATGAAAACTTGTTGGCCCTTCACTGCGAAGGCCTTTCGCCCGCTGAGATCGCAGCCGCAGCGAACATGACCGAGCGCAGCGTATACCGCAGATTGGAACGTCTTAAACATGGAAACCGTAGTACAGTATAGTAAAATTGCCGCGTTATCGGTAGCACTCTTAGGAGCTGCTTTATCCACTACCGCACTTGCCTCTGATCAGGACCTAGGTGTACTTGGCCCGACTTGGGAAATCGTAGAGCCCGACATGCGGCTGGCGATCGTGGCAGAGGCGCATGGTGTCGACTGGGACTCCGTTAATGAGCACCTAGCAGGGCAAGCTCAAAATCATACGAGAGACATCCCCGATTGGTTCGTCCCGATAGCCGAGCATACCGAAACTCACTTCGTAGATCCGTCCTATACGCTAGGTGAAGACATCGAAGCCTTGAAGCGGCAACCCGATGGTACATACCAGTGGGGAGTCATCTATGAGGCCGGCACCAAGGTCAACCCCCTCAAGCACATACAGCCAGAGAACTGGCTCCTCGTTGTTGATCTTCGAGCCGATGATCAGCGTGAACTGGCCATGACGTTAAAGGCCCGCCACCCAGCCAACCTAACAGTAATCGTCACAGCAGGAGATCCAGGCAGTTTGGCGTCTGATCTTGGCCAAGCCGTGTACTTCGCAGAGGAATGGCATTTCGATCGGCTGGGCATTACGCATACCCCCTCTTTAGCTGGCGTTCGGGACAGTCATCCTGACGTAATCGAAGTGACCCATTTCGCCTATCCCTACGATGTCACCACCCTCGAGGAACACCTGCCATGAAGAGGTTACTACTCTCTGTTCTGACTGTTGCAGCTCTCACAACGGGGAGCGCCTATAGTGCATCCCCGTTATCGGGCTCTGCCGCATGTCGGGGAGAGATTTTCAATCCCATCAACGACCCGAACTGGAACAACATGTTTCCGGTAACGGTAGCTGGAATTTCCATGGGGGGTGGGTCTAATCCTTCCCTTATGCACATGGACCCAATCTGTTTGTGTCCTGGGCCCTATGGCATCGACATGCCAGGTATCGGCATGACGTTCTGGGAACCAACGTTCCTCGCTGAAGTGGCGCGAACACCTGGCTGTATGTCGACTCTCGGTGGCACGCAGGTACTAACCGGATACGACTCCCTGACTTCTAACCAAACGTATGGCTCGGGACGTGGAGATAGCAGCGTTACCAGGATGCAAATCCACTGGTATATCTACCCTCTGTTCAGTGTACTCAACATGATGAGTTCGCTGGGGTGCATGAATACCTCCGGGTTTAACCTTGCAGACCTCACTGAGGTCGACGCCACTTGGCAGGATGACACTTGGACATCCATTGCATTTCCAGAGTCAGCTCTCTTCGCCAATCCAGTTGGTGCTCTCTCGTGCATCCCTGACGCCGTAGCTTCTGCAGCGGGTCGCCCCCTAGACATGATGTTCTGGTGTCAGGGTTCTCAGGGCGTCGTGTATCCCCTCACTGGTTCAAGCACCACTCACAGCTCCCCCCAAGGTGGGAATCTCCACATCCTTGGCAAGTACATGCAGCGTAAGACACGCATGGCGGGCCTGTTATCAACGACCGGCCCTTGGGCTGAATGCCAATCCGTTTACCTGCCGAACATGATTCGCAGCCAATACCGTATTGACCCGGTGGCCCCTGTTGCCAGCAACCAAACTGCTGTTCTTGGAATGTCCGAGTTCCGCTGGGGGATGCTGCCTCCCGCCAACACCGCTGTTCGTACTGATTCCGCATTCTTGATCTGGGTAGGTAAGCAATGCTGCGCACTCTGACCGCTATTACTTTGACGCTATTCAGCACATCTGCGTTAAGCCAACAAACAACCGTAGAAGCCGCCCAAGACGCTTTCTCTGCTCTTCAAGGGTCACAGGCGCTTACTGACCTATTCGATGGCCAGAAGAGCCCTGAGGCAATCCTGGAGGCGATGGGGGCGGACACAAGCGGATCAACATCTGGCCAAGCAGCCGGCTCTGAGATGCTAGGAAACGTCCGGGCCCAAGGTCAGACCGGGGGGATCGCAGACCCTGAAATGGCCGCTGAATGGCAAGCACTGAGGGATTCGTTAGACCTAGGTGAACAGGATCGACTGTATTTCTTCATCTCATTTTCAATGCCCGAAAGCTTGATTCGTAGCTATGCGCTTGATGCAGCCAGAGCAGGAGGCGAGCTGGTTCTGCGTGGAGTAGAGCCAGGTATGACGCTCCGTGACTTCACCATGGAGCGCTTGCTGAAGGTACTACGTCCTGGAGGCATGACAGCACCGATCCAGATCGACCCGCGACTGTTCGATACTTACGAGATCGAAACCGTGCCCACGATTGTCCTTGCCAAGGAAGATCCCATGGGCGTGTGTCAGACCGCCAAGCGCCAAATAGGCGAAATCGATGGTCAGCAGCTCGAGTACCAGGGATGCCCTAAGGGCAACCCAGACAATTACTGGAAGGCTGAAGGGTCAGTAACTGCCCTATATGCCTTAGAGCAATTCAACAAAGGCGGTGCCGGCAATGCCGAGGTCTACATCAATGCGCTCAAGGGCGAGGGCGCCGAAAGCGCTCCTGAGCAGGGAGGCGTTGCGTCAGCACAGTGGGAGTCGATGAGCGACGAGCTAGCTGAGCGCAACGCACAACGACTCCGTGAGCGCTATCAAGGCACTGATCGCGAAGTTTACGACACGCCAATGGGGCCGGCCGTTGGTCCCGCGGGACAGAATATTGATCATCTCTGGGAGGAGTGACATGCCGAAGGGCTCTTGCTTAAAACTGTTTGCCATGGGGGCCGCTTTTGCGGCCCTCGCGCCCTTGAGCGACGTGGCAATGGCCACCCCTAACCAAGCGGGAATGAATGCTGGGGGAGCCTGGGCTCGAGATTTCAACCCAAACAATGCCTTCCGTTCAGCTACATCGAGCCTGGGTCTTGAGGATACAAAAACCTCTGGCGAGCTTGGAGGGGAGGTGGGGCTTCAAGTTAAACAGAAACAGCAGCGGAACTTTAGATGCCGCGACGGGGCTCGCCTCACTGCAGGCGGCATTCGAGTTTTGGTCGAAGAGTGTGAACAAAGCGACAATGGTGAGCTTGAGCGGATCAGTGTGTCCGTATGTGACGCACTAACTCAGGGGATACGGTGTAGCGAGGACCGCTACACGGTCACAAGAGAAATACCGACCGGGGGAGAAGCCGCCTTCAGCGGAGGCAACCTGTACGGAGCATATCGAGTCGAGGCTGAATGTTCTTCATCGTCTTGCACCATGACTATGCACCAACTTCACGGGGATGCATGGGGCGGCAACGATATGCGTCAGAAAGGGAATGATAGAGTCAATCAAGATCCCAATCACCCGTCAAATACAATTAGTGATGTTCGCGACAACCCTACTTTTGAACGTGGCAGCAACTTTGCTGATGATCGTTCAAAGTGTCTCGGCAATCAAATAAACCAACTTTTCAGTGAAGGTGATATTCCAGTTTCATGTGACCCCAACGACCCAAGGACAATTGATTTTCTTGACATCAATGCTGGTGGAGAATGCAAGCCGGATAAAATCACAACCGATTCCTGCGTGGTCGATATACCAACAAGACTCGTTACTTGTGAGCCTGAATCTCGGGAGTGTGAGGTAAGAAGAGACTCCGCAGAGTTTAGCTGCGCTAGAAAACTTGAGGTGACGGGAATAAAAATACCGACATGTAATAATGGCGATCACCTTTTAACTATAACGAGCGACCCCTGCCCTAGCTGCGTCGATTACCTCAGATATAACTTTTACTGCCAAGACCAAGGCTACCGAGTTGTCTATGACACGGTAAAGAAGTCAGATGGTTCACGTCATACAGGCCCTCACTCAAATGTTGTCAGTGGCGGCTTGAACACTACTGTACCTAAAACAACTGTTATAGAGGACTTTAGCGGTAGTAAATGTTTTCGAGTAGCTTACGAGCAGAACTGTAATGGCACTACCTGCAATGTCACAGCTTACTTTGAAAACCCTTGCAAGAACATAAGCTATGCAGGTTCAAATAGCTTCCCTATACCAATGAGAATCGAATTCACAGATAGAGTGATCGATGAATGTACTGGTTTAGAAAGCAGACGGCCTGAGTTATAAACTATGAAATATATTCATTTAGTAGCTTTATTAATCTACCTAATAATACCCCAGGTTACCTTTGGGGCTTTAAGCGACTACCAAGAGTGCTACAAGGTCGGAGAGACATGTATTGATTCTGCCCCCAGAACGATAATGGGTAAAACAGTCAGACGAGAGTGCTGGGAATATGCCGTTACTTATAGATGTTACGGCGATCCATATAGCCACACTTGCAATCTCGAAGCACTACAGAACGATGATGACTGGAAGTTGGTAAACACGTTTGGAGAAACATATCCAGCGACCTATTCGCAATATTCACGCATTCTTCCTGACAGTTGGATCGAAGAATGGCAAAAGAGCGAGTCTACATGTAGTGCCGACACTTCGTATGGCTGTGGCCCAGATATAAGCAGGACAGATATAAAAGATGCTTCTGGAAATATTGTCGGCCAGAAAGTAACTAAGCGCTGTTACATCGGCGAGACACCACGTTGCAATAACGACCCGAACTGCAACATAACGAGCTACGACTGCACCAGAAAGCAAGACGGTTTATGCGTTCGGCAGGAACAGACATATACATGTCGCGAAGATGGGAAATGCGATCCTAGTTCCTACGAAATTATGCCTGAAGTTAGCGATGATGAAGGCGCCTTCTCAGACGCTATTGCAGCGGCAGGTGTCATGGACATGATCGCTGCCGAGGGTGGGTTAGATGAAAACATGCGGATCTTTTCTGGCATGGAGCGCGAGTGCAAAGCGATTACAAGCGATTTCCGCCGCATGATGGAATTTAACGCAACCGTATCAACCGTTTTGGCAACGTATTTTGGAGGACCGCTTGGAGCTGTCTTGGCTGGCACTGCTTCGGCAGACATTCTAAATGCTATTGAGCACATGCAATGCTGTCAGGAAGACCCAGAAGATGTCGTTTTGACCAGCTCATTTATCTCTATGGCTACAGGAATCGGTGCTGACTACTGTGACCTCGAAGATGTAGAGCTTGCTGCTGCTCGCATGGCGAAACGAGCCGTCCAAGTTACACCCGGCTTTGTTCCCACCAATAATACGCTATGCACGTTCGCAAATTATATTTACAACGCGCCTGCGAAAGGTGACATGTCCTACGCGAAGCAAATATGCGCACATTGGACAAGGCCATGGTCGATTGCGAACACCCAAACTCAGGTGGATAGATACCAACGCTGGTGCGAGTTTGACTCGATGCTTGCCAGAATAATTCAAGAACAGGGTCGAGAACAGCTTGCCGAGTTGGCTTCGCAAAACGCAGGTGGAGCTGTTACCAAGCGCATTGAGTTTCCTTTTTACAATTCTGCCGGAGGATGGTCGAACGAGCTAAATGCCAACAGCAATCGAGTGCGGTTCTGGCAGTGGAAAGAGGAATGCTCTACCGATGAAGGCTTTACCAATTCGATGTTATCTGGATACGATTGCCCTTCAAGCCCAGACATTTATGCAGCGGTCTGCTCTGAAACGTCATGCGGGGCACCGCCTGATCACCCTGTTTATGGCTTTAGCCCAGGCTGGGAAACCCATCGCTTAGCAGCAGAGGATCATCACACCCGTGCGATCAACCGATATTCGGTTGTAGAAGGTGGGTGTTTTGAAGATGGCAGCTGTGAATACAAAGTTCACGCTTGGAAAGCTGGCGCTGGTGGTCAGATGCGCATTCCCTTAGATATGAAGTGGCCAATCAATTTTCCTAATGATGGCTGGGGCGAGTTTTCTTGGGCGCATAACAATGTTCACTTCGAGGCATATACAAACCCTCTAGGTTCAGAATCCCCTTCCAGAGGGCTGCGCATGTGTATCGGTTCATCATATGAATGCTATGACAATGCGGCGTGGAATGAAGTCAACATCCAAAATGACATTACTAATTTGAATAACTATGTCAGCAACAGTCCACCAGTGACTCTCACTGGTGGATGTTCCGTTGAGGAATGTGAGTTTAGAGCTTCAATTGAAGTCAATCTTACAGCTAAGCCTTGGTACACCTACTCAGAAAAGAAATACGAGCCGTGCATGCTAAAGGTTTTGGGTAGCTGTGTGACAAAGGCCTCCACAACTTACGATCGTCAGTACAAGCCAGACTGCACCGGGTTCACTATTGACGAGTTCCTTGCACTTGATCTCGGCGATATGGATTTCTCGGAGTACGTGGAAACGTTGTCGGAAAAAGCACAATCGGAGTTCAACCAGACATGGGCAAGATAGCTTTAATTCAAGCTACTTGTGTGGTGATGGTATTGGCATCTACTGGCTCCTTCGGGAGCCCAGTAGACCGAATCACTGCCCAAGCTGAAGCGCTGGCATCGGGTGCAGCCGGTTCAGAGGAAGTTGTGCAGAACGCGGGGCAGAGGCCTTTCATGTTCACGCCCAATAATGGGTATGTAGGCCTAGAAACCCAGCTAGATGTATCGCTCACTTATACGTCCTTTGAGAACGGTGGACAGAACGTTAGAAGAGTTGAAAAAGCAGTTGTCGACTGGGGTGACGGCTCAAGTCCGACCACAGTGCCCCCTGGCACACCCGCCTACCATACGTATGGCCACCGCAATAAGGAGGGTGCCATTACACCTCATGGAAGTATTGTCTATACCGGCAGGATTACGTTCGTGACTACTTCAGGCAATGCATATACCGAGCAATTTCAATATAGCATGTGGCATTCCTTTCTTGACTCGCTTGTTCCAGGAGGAAGATCGCTACCCAACAACATGCTACCGAGCGTTAGTGGGGCTGGTGGCAGGGATCGTTTGCCCAGTGGCTTCTTTGATAGGAACAACAAATAATGCAAACTCTTTTCAAGGCTGCGCTGATCATGGTGGCAACAACCATGCCTTTGTTTGCCAATGCTCAGGAAGGCGCCAATGAACCCGCGCATCAGCTTTACGGCGGTCATGATGCTGGCGCGCTACTTAGCAAGTCGCTTATGGTGACCAGCCAGCTAGATTGGCTCAATGCCTGGTCGCTGAACCTTGGAGGCAATCCACCAGAAGATTTGCCCCAAGGCTATATCGGAGTTCTAGTCTTCGCGTCCTACCCAGGACACCTCATAAGCCTTCATCCTCTGGACGACAGCTCATCTTTGATGATTCGCTGCCATCAGGCACCGCTGCCCGACAGCCGTAGCTACATCGCCCCCTCTGCATGGGCAGCCGGGATGTTCCGTGCTGATAGCGTGACGCTGGAGGATTGCCCATGATAGCCGGCAGAATGGATGCGCTGGCACTTACCGCCATTGCAGCCGGCGTTGCGGCCGCTACACCTTGGGCTGTCGGCACCTTCCCAGCATGGCCTGCTGGCGTCCTGGGTTCGCTGGGGATGGCGCAGCTCACATGGAGCCAGGCTATGGCCAAGCTGCGCCAGTACGACGAGGATTCCCGAGAGGGCTTCGTGCTGCCTTCAGACGAGCCAGTAGATGATAAGGGGCCTTCCTTACATATCGGCCTGACCACCGACAAAAATACTCGAATCAACATGCCCGACATCCTCGGGCAGCGACACACTGCGATCGTGGGTCAGTCTGGTGTGGGTAAGACTACTCTTGGTGAATATATCCTCTGGCAGCAAACTGCGCGTGGGCGCGGATGGCTATTCATTGACGCCAAGATCGATCGGGACACTCGGGATCACCTAGCGTACATGGCCAAGGTGACAGGCCGCGAAGATGAACTCTACATTATCGACGTGTCAGACCCCGATAACGCCAATACCTATAACCCTGTTCTCCACGGCGATCCTGATGAGGTGGCATCGCGGCTGATGAACCTCATTCCTTCTGCGGAGAACAATCCAGGCGCCGATCACTACAGGCAATCCGCCAATCATGCACTCACTGTCATCATTGCCGCTCTGCAAGCCTCCGGTCAGTTATATCACTTCGGAGATCTATCAATTCTATTGCAGTCCGATAGAGCCCTTGAAAACTTGGAGAGAATGACTCCTCAAGGGCCTGAGAAGAGGGCGCTATCGATCTTCCTCGATCAGTTCCGTACCCGTACCAAGGAAGGGACAAAAATCGACCTCAACCGCATGAAGCAAACGCTGGGCGGGATGGCAGGCCGGATTGCACTGTTCGCCCAGGGTAAGTTTGGAAAGGTCTTCAACGTTTATGCCCCGGAAATCGTGCTTACCGAGATTATTCGTAAGGGCCACATGCTTTATGTCTCGCTTCCGACGATGGGAAAGGACACCGCAGCCCTCAACCTAGGGAAAATGATCGTCTCGGACATTCGCTCTGCTGTTGCCTACATTCAGGATTTACCCAAGGGCGAAAGGCCAGAGCATTTCATCGCACTTCTGGATGAAATGGGTGCTTACGTAATGGAAGGGGTAGGGCGTCTCTTCGAGCAGGCGCGATCGGCCAATATCGCACTGATTCCAGCCTTCCAGTCCTTCAGCCAGCTTAATCGAGTCTCGCCAGACTTTGCAGACATCGTGATACAGAACACTTGGAACAAAATATTCTTCAAGTTCGGTGCGAAAGACAGCCCTGAAGAGGCCGCAGAAATACTAGGTAAAACCAAGCGTTTTCAACGTACTGTCTCAGTCTCGGCTAACCAGGGAGAGAGTGCGCAGTATTTGAGAACCACCCCACAATCCAGCATGTCCGATGGCGGCGGCATGGGTGAAAGCTGGCGCGAAGTTGAGGAGTTCAGGGTAACACCGGATCAATTGAGAGCCATGGATATGGGGCAAGCGGTCATGATGATGGGCGCTCGCATGTATCATTTGAGAACGCCAATGATCAACTACCCCAAACACATTCCTTCATTTAAGGTAATAAAACGCAAGATGAAGATGCCTGCCGACAAACAGGCGCTTAACTTCGAGGAACGGCTAAACGAGTTTCTTACAGCAACTGTTTAGGGGGTAGTTATGATTACAGTGTTATTTTGGGCGACAATCGCCATTTTCGCTATGTTGCTCTTAGGAATTCTTCCGGGAGTAAAAGAAGTCTTTAGGCCGCTCATGGACATTATATCCAAGGGAACCGGCGAGGTATTGAAATTCGCTGGGGGATATATTCTTTGGCTTGCCAAGACGATAATTCATGCCCATATCGACCTTGTTATCCACTTATGTCATAAGCGCTCATACTTTGACCCAGCAGAAAAGATGAGAAAATAGCCGCTTCATGCTGTACGATTGAAATCGTCGTATGGTATTATTACACAACAGTAAGGTAATTGCGTCGATCGCTGGGAGGTCGAAATGGCTAACAATAATCGCAAAGCTCGCCGCCAACGTGCGATCGCAGCCCGCCAAAGTGCCGCCCGGAAACCCAAGGGTTCTTTCGTAGTCAATGAGCTTCAACACTTGATCGGTGCAGAAGAAGAAGATGTTGTACGTGCCGCTAGGTGGAGAGCCAAACAGAACATATACGTATTTCTGATGGTGAACTTAGTAATAATTCCAAGCCTATTAATATTTACCTATTTCACATGGGATAGTGCCCCTGGCAAAGTGCTTCCCTTTATTTGGGCAGGGTATGCTCTGGTTCTTATATTCCAGACCAGGGCGATGTTGAGGTTCAAACGGATCATTAAAAATGCATGAAGAAAGGCCCCTCGCAAGGGGCCTTTTTCTTATGGGCGGGTGCCCATTAATTCTCGCGGATCAATATCTGACCCTTGGTTAGGGGAAGGCTCTTCCGTTGATTCAGAACCTCGACGCACCTGGCCGCGATTGATCGTAGCGGCCGTAGCATTCTGGGTTGAGCCATTATTGGCCTGAGAATCGATTTGCTCTTGAGTAGACGGCATAGGAGAGCTGGCCGACTCAAATTCGCCATCCCCTCCATACGTGTAATATGCATGCCCTCCTTCACGCTCAACAGCATAAACTGCCTGATTGTTCTCGTAGTAGGTTGGAACGAAGGTGTCATCTCCGATCTGTATATTGGATCGTTCGCCTCCGGTAATGAGAGCATCCGCATTTTGTTGGTCAGCGGCATCGATCGCCCTACGATCAGCGACAGAAAAGCTACCTCCTGTATCGATCACATGATAAGCATCTGGCCTTTCAACGTCCGCTTGCGCATTACCTTGGATCGTCCCTAGCCGTTCGCTGGAATCAACCGATAGTGAACTTACACCGCCTCTCTCTATCGGTGTGGTGACTTCAGTTGCCGTTGCTGCTCGTGCGCCCACATCGCTTGTATTTGCGCCGACACTGCCACTTACAGCATTCTCACGCCCGGCAACTTCAGCACGATCGGTATTCTGTCGCTGTTCAACCTCACCTCGTAGATCATTGGCATCGCTACGCATAGCCGAAATAGTCTGTGGGCTGGCGGGAGTAGGGATCGAGCCACTGCGACTTGCAACATATTCCTCGCGTGCTTGCTGTTGAACCTGGACAGCTTCCTGATAATCGTTTGAGGCCGCATAGAGCATAGAGGCGCGGTCTTCACCGACCCGCCCCTCAAGTACCTGTCGAGATTCGCTCTGGGATACTTTTTCTGAATATCGGCTGCCGTCTTGACCTACAACTTGAACTGCACCATTTTCAGAGAAAGATAGCTTCCCAGTATCTGATTGGCTCAGGCTCATAGATTCTTCGGTCGTGTCTTGGCTAGTGTCTGAACCACGGACCCCGACTTCGCCCTGTACAGATGTCCTTGCATAAGCGCTAGCACCCGCATTAAGTGAAAGACCAACCTCTGTTTTACCCCCAGCTTCGATTGAGGCCTTTCCGGCCGCATGCGAAGTAACATCATTAATTTCCCTTTCCGATAATCCGGCCTGCTCCATAACTTGCCTAGTAGCAGACAGCTCAGACATATATTGTTGCCCTTGCTGATCCTGAGACATCCTTGACCAGTCAACCGAGCCGTCAGCTACAAACCCTTGGTCTTGGGCGTATTGGGTAGCCGATCTGAAGGTATCAGTCATCATATTCTGGGATTGTTGGCTAAATGACTGTTTCGCTTCTTCTGTTCTCTGGGTCGCTTCACTAAATGCCTGCGACTTAGATAGGCTCTCCCTCATGTCTGCCGCTCTTAGGCCTACGTTCGTATCCTGCCCGCTCATATTCGTAACTTGAGATGCCCCAACGCCGACATGGTGTGCCGATACCTCTTCCCCAGAGCTGTAGCGGTGAGAGGTTTGGTGAGCATTCATGTTCGCGTTGTTCATGCTTACCTGGCCAGCCGAGGCTGCACCTGTAGACATGTTGTTCGCTGCTGTCGCCGCTTGTTGACTACCAGATGCCCTGTCCAGGACAGAAGTGAAGGCGTAACCGCTACCAGATACTAACCCCCACATGATGGCGGGTACTAAGGTGGACATAAAACCTGAGGCCATTACCATCTTGTCCGACATATCGCTAACTGCGCTCATATTGGCCATGGTGAGACCATCAGCGAGGTATCCCGCTGTCTGACCCTGGAAATAGAGCATCATGATGTAGTTCACGATTGCGAGCCCTGGCCACCATAAAATGAGCCAGGTCATCACCTGGGCATACGAGGTGCCCATCTTCTTGCCTAAGCCGGGGACCAGCACCGCAGCAAACACAATCGGCGCCAGCCCAATCACGAATGCCTGAAGGATAGCGAAGAAATAGCCCGCCATATCCCGGAAGAGAATAGCTGTGCTATACCATCCAGATTGCTGGGCACGTCGAGCCTGCTCCATATTCAAGGCTGAGATCAGCTCGTTGGAGCCTGTGGCCATTGCTGCGTATTCATAGGTGCCAGAGTACATTTCTGCGATTGCGGCTTGTGTGGCAAGCCCTGTGGCGTCCTGAACGGCACTCCCACCTGAAGCCCAGCGAAACGAATCATCCAAAGCGGCTTGTGCGAGCGCTGTTGATCCTGCTGCCTGCTGAAGCCAGAAAGGGGATGCTTCCCTCATGCCGTTCAATAACGCGGGAGCTGCAGTCTGCAAACGGTTGTCAATGCTCGCGTAGGCCTCGTCACAAGCCTGCATGCCACCATTTAGATCGGTCGAGTCATAAACGACGGTATAAACTGCCCGGTTCAGGTTATTGCCTAAAACCCCCCATGCATTTTGTGAGGTAATTAGCGTCACCGGGGAGATTTTGCCGCTAAAAATATTCGGCAACGCACAGTCATTCATGAAACTTTGAATGCTTGATCGCAGGTACGGATCAGTCAGGCGAATCTTCTTCATGTCATTCAGCATGCTTGCCGCCATGCCAACGGGAGCCCCCTTTGAAATACGTAGATTCTCGAAGTTTGGCGTCGTGAAGTTAGTTTCAATGCCGTTTGTAGCCCACATCCCTATCTCTGAGATGACAACAGCAGGAAGACCGATGGCTGCCGGAACGCCTTCAATTCGTTGAATGAATTGGGGCGACCCAACGCCATCCCACACCATGTCTTCAATAAGAATATCGACCTTCAAAGAGAACAGCATGTAGACAGTAAGAATCATGCCGGCAAAATACATGGCCACCTTTTGCAGACTTCCACCCAGGATTCCCGTAAAGCACATCGCAAGGAAGCCGGCCATCGCCAAGAACAGCGCCAAGTTCCTGAACCCAGGGTTTGAGTCAGGGTCAGTCAGGCGTTTAATCGCCTCCAGTATTTGCGCCAGCGCATAACCATTGCCATAGCCATAAAATGTCCAAGTGTCACCACTTGCAGGCGTCATGGTCTCTGCGATTGCTAGCCCCGGAACAGCGACCAATCCAATAGCTACAAGGGCAGGAACAAGCCATTTCATCAGTCCACCTCCCGAGCCATATCACGAGCGAAATCCATGCCGGATAGACCCATGGCATGAAGATTTCGCAACGTGGCGCGGTTGATCTTGTCAACCTGGCTCATTATGTTTTCCTGAGTCTCAGCCATAAGGTTAATTTGCTGAGCCTTCTGGGAGGTCATGACAACTAGCTCATTCTGGGCCTCGCGGAATTCGCGCAAGATCTCACCCGGCAAGGATGATGTCATCGATGTCTTAGCCGTTGCCTGGACGGCATAGCGAATGTACTCAATGGAGATCATGTAAGACAGAATGGTCGAGTTACCAACTACTAGGTCGTAGGCAAGGTCCGGGTAGGTCGCTGCAACATTAACTGCTTGATAGAGCGGGAAGGGCGCTGCAGCAATAATGGCCTTTTGAGAAGCGGTCAGCGGGGTGCCACTGGCAACGTTCTTAACCGCACCTTCCAATTCCATAATCACCGTGGTCAAAAAGCCGTGGCCTAGTGATATATCCTCAACCTTTGCTTTGTTCGGGTTCCAACAGTCTCTCAGATCACTGTTGCTACAAGTATAAATCTCGGCGGCCTGGCCTGAGGCGCCTGACCATACCTTGTCCTCGCAAAAGCTGTTCACGAAGTCAGCGTATTCAATGACGGTCGGCGAGGCTTTATCACTTCCGCACAGGAATATGTCCAGCATCGCATCGGCAGTTTCGATGGTTGGCGAAAAGGTGTTCGAGTCGCCACTACCCCCTTTGTTGCGAACCTCAGTACCAATCCAACTCATCAATAGCTCGGCAAATATCTTGTTCTCTGCCCCCATGTTGTTGCTGCCATCTCGCCCAGGGGCAATACCTGCTTCTTGAAGGCCTAGCCATGTGCGGTTGCCATCAAGCTCTAAGGCCAGTGCGCGATCCCCGGGATTGTTGCTGAGGTGGTCTCGCACTTCGCGGCCCGAATCCGATTTGCTATCACAAGTGTCCTGCTGGGCTGCCAGCCAGTCACTTTCCACGCCCTCAAACATCCCTACCGAACTACACCATAGATTCCCTAATTCGCCGGAGTAGTCAGGGAACCCCTCAACCAGTGCGGTAGCAGCCTCACAGCTGTCCTGGGATAGTTTCGCCGCCGCCTGTGCCATGCGTTGTGCGAACTCAAGCACATCCCCACAAATAGGGCAGAGCTGTTTGAGCGCGAGCTGGAAGGAGAGGGCTACAACCCCTTGGGCGATTTGCTCCAACATCTGCTGGATCTGCTCACTGTCGATATAGGAGAAGCCACCAAAATGCGCGTCGATGCCATTGCAGCCTACGTCTAGCCGCGGCGGGTCCATGTTGACTAGCGAGTAGCGGTTCTGAGAAAACCGCATGGTCAACCCCCCGGCCGTGTATCCATGCCGTGTCCTGGTCTCAAACGACGCCGCGCTGTTTGAGCTACTGAAGCCGCCTCCGGCACTGGATAGCCGGTCAAACGCATTTTCGAGTGCGTTGGCTTCAGCCAGGCTTGTGGTAGCCGTTATCGACATTCCGCTGATCACGGCTGTTGCCACCATGGTTACCAATTTGTTTCTGGAGAACATTACTCAACTCCTTGGGGAATGCCGGCGCCGAGGCCACCGGATGACCGTTCCAGCATGTCGGGGACGCTGAAATCAACGGGAGGACTCGTGCCATCACCAACCGCCTCGAGGCCCTTTTCTGCTGCTCGTTGGATAGCACCAAAGAAGACCTCAATCCTCGAGGTAATCCGCTGCGCTGCTTCAACACCACTGGAGACGCGGAACCAAAGATCATCCTGTGGCAGGTAAAGCCAGAGGTCCGGTACCGCTTCGACGGCAAGGTGGCCAGCAGCCTCTACTGAGCGTCCTGTGGTATCGCAGCTGTTCGAGAACTCTGGCATGCACCCCCCATCAAGTGGGGCGTTGTAAATGGTGAGCCCAGTACGTCGTTCGAGCTGCCTCATAACTGGTTGCATGTCATGACAGAATTGGCAGCTAGACCGGGTAAACCAGACGAGAAACCCATTCTGGTCATCTATCTCTTCCATGACCGCGTTGCGCTTGCCATCGCGTGCTCGTGACGCTGCACGAAGCCCAAAGGAGGAGACGGGGCTATGTACGAGGGGGTTGAGGTCCTGGTTTTGGATCTGATTCCACTCCCACATCCTCGACATTGTGATGGCTTGGTCGACGGCCCATCGCATATACCGCTGAAAGGCCTCGACTGTCTCTGGATTGTTGGGGTTCATCACAGACTGGTTAAGCAGCATGTCGCGCTGCTTGGCTTGAAACTCGAAGCTCCCCTCTGGGTCGACAAAACCACAAGAGGGCTCCCACTGTTCTGGGTCCGTACAATCCAGCTCCTCTTCAGACGCCTTGGCCATCGGTATCTCGACTGGGGGCTCTTCGGGCTCTTCTTCCTCATCATCATCTAAGTGCCCCCAGAACCAACCGCATTCGCGAGCATTATTGCTATCAAGACAGGCTTGCCCTCGGTCCCCACCAGGCTGGGCTATAGCGGTCCAACTCAGCGTTAGCAAAAGCGCCAGCATTAGCTGCAGAAATGGCGCCGGCAAAGGGCCAGCGGTCATGTGTTTCATAGCACAAGGCTCCGTATCAATATCGCGGCAATGGCCCAGGCCAACAGCACGGGCCAAAATTCTGAAGTGCCGCCATCCCACAGCTTCAGGGAATGGCGTTTGGCGGGGTGCCACACAGGCACTCCCAAAGGGGTGCCAGCATCTCCAATGACGTGAGAGAGCCCACCAACCGAGAAACCAAAGAGAAGGGCGGCAAGCAATGGCGCATCAGGTAGCCAAACGGCTGATGCCACTGCCAGCCCTAGCCAAGGGAGCAACCAGTGGGTCACAGTCCTATGGGGTATGAGCGTGGCTGGACCAATGCGGATCTCCAGCCAGTCAGGTGCCGTTGATCCAGGCAGCGCCATCGCCGCCACTGCCAGCGCAGACATCCCACCATAAAAGGGGGTCATAATCGCACCAGCCGATGCGCCAAGCGCCAGGCCGAATAATCGATGAGCGTTCCCGGTCAAGCTGCCTCCAAATACCTGTGTCATGCACGCGAAAAAGCCCCAACTCCACAAAGGGATGGGGCTATGGAAGGTTAAGCATGTTGGGATTGCTGTCGCTGGATAATTCGGCGTCGCTGTGCGATCGCTCCCTTGAGCCGAGCTGACAGGTGTGCATCCAGTTGAGCGCTATTGACCCAGCGTTCGGCCGAAACCAATCGCTCAACATCTGAGTTTTCAATCTCCGCTAGAATCGCTTCGGGCGATGCCAAACGGTGACCGTTCGATACCCGCTGCTCTGATGGCTCAGGCTCTCCTTGGGAGAGAAGCACTGAGGATTCCACAGCGGCGTTATTGGCAGCATTTCCATCATCGTCCGGGCCTTGAGCAAGGCCTAGAAGAGCCATCAACCCATAGCGACGTGCATACGTCTGGGCTGACGCCACACCATGGCTATCAAGGGTCTCAACGGGCATCTCACAGTAAGAGCCAATGTACTCCCCAGAAGGGCCATGAATGAGCATGGTCTCCATCACCACAGCCCCCACTGTTCCGGGCACAGGTGCCTGAACCAGTGCAATTTCAAACTTATTCAAGACTGCACGAATGCTGCCGATTATAATTGCGAGGCTTGCATAGCGGTTGTCGTACATCGGATTCGTAGAATCCGGTGCGATCAGACCACCAAGCTCAGCCTGCACTGAAGCCAGGGCTTTGCCGATTCTGGCGATCGAGTCACTGCGATTCATAACGTGCTCTCCTCTCATCCCCCAGGTATCGGGGTCTCATGAGAGGTAGGGGCGCTACTGACAGACAAACGGGAGGTGGTATTGAGATTACCGAGAGGAGTGGCAACCCCGCGGAAGTGACACGATCCAGCGGATAGATCAAACAAACGTTTAATTTAAAAGAAAGTAGGGAGAAGTGATGCACCACGCAAGGGAACTAGAATCATTCCCTAGGCCCCATATAACCTTGGTCTCAGAACGAATAACAGATAATAAAAGCAAGGCTGGTTATGGAATGACAGATAGGGCGGTAACTTTGGACTCTGTGCTCAGAGCCTTGAGCACAGAATCACCGCCCGGAGGCATGCTATCCACGCTAAAAAGCGCCAATGCCACAGGAATGCGCTTCAAGCGAGGTAGAGTGAAATGACCTAAGTGATCAGTAGCTGCTTGACCCAAACAGATTCAGCGAATATATAAAAATGCATCCTTCCTCCCGAATCCCATCATGCTGAAAATGAAAAAACCCTCCTGATAATGGATGTCAGAAGGGTTTGAAGGGTTAAGCAGCTTTGCTCTTGCGGGGAAATCCCGTGAGCCCACTACTGGTGTACACATCAGCCCAATCAACGCTCACATCAGTTGAGCTGGGTGCATCAGGGATCTTTATCGAAGCTCGAATCCCTTTCTCTAAAAGCCGAGCCTGGAGCACTTCCGCTGCGTCCTGACCAGCCTTACGTCCTTTCCTGTCGGGTAGGTCACGATCAGCCCAAATAACGACTTCCGTGACACCCTCAGGCGGCTCGAACGACCTCATTAGGGAAGCTGACAGTACCGGCCAGACAGGCATTCCCGTAGCAGCCCGAATAGCTAGCGAGGTCTCAATGCCCTCAGCCACACCGATAACGCCGGCTGTAGCTGTGCCTAGTCGAATAGCACCACCGTGGACATCACCATTCTTCACCACAGGGAACAGCTTTTTAGCCTTGCTCACAGGCGCCTTCTCAACCACACCATTTTCTGTGCGGTTGAGATACGTCCTATGCATCGTGACAGGCTTTCCAGCCGCATCCCTGACAATGGTTATCAGTGCAGGGTAGTAGCTAACCACTTTGCCTTTCTCGATGTAGGCCATCCTAGGGTGGAGGCGTGCCTCCGTCTCGAGAACGCTAAGCATCGGCTTTACAGGCAACCCGCGGAACTGCAAGTAGCTCGCCAGCATGAAGCGACCTTCGCCCCTTCCCAGGGGTAGAGCTTCTTCCCAGCGCTTGCGCAGCGTTGGCCGTATGTCCTGCTTTTCCTCAACCGTCCGTGGGGGCGGCCGAGATACTGTAGGCGCTAGCGGCTCAACGGATTGTTCACCGAGAGCCCCCATGACCTGTTCCAGTATTTCGGGAAGAGACCAGCCTTTCAGCTCTTTGAGCAGGCTAAAACCATCCCAGTTACCGCAAGTGCAAATGGCCGTACCGCGTTGCTTGAAACCGCGATCGAGACGGAAATCTTCCTTACCACCATGTATCGGGCAATCGATGTGATGTCCCGGGTGGGCAAGTGCATGCTCCAGCTCGGGGCACAGTGCCTGAAAGACAGTATCCCATTGACCTTCCGCAATACGCTTCACATCAGCAATTTCGTACTTGTTACTATTCCTCATGATCTGCTCCTCTCTCATTTCCGGTCACCCGGATCTCACAAGTAGATAGGGCGACCAGTGACGGCTATGGAGAGGTAGGGGAGACACTGCCACCAAATATAAATGTTCCGCATGCGAAACAATGGCAGTTAGTAGTCTTAAACAGAGAAAAGCCCCACTCCAATTGATCGGAGTGGGGCTTGAAGGATGCCTAGTAGTTCAGTGTGTGGCTAAGCCGCGGAATGCGTCTTGTGCCACTTCTGTTGCCAGGCATATTTGTCCTGCTCACCAATACTATGCAAGCAGTTGCCAATGAGGCGGCCCACTGCGCGAAATGCACAATGAACCACTCCTTGGCCCAGTAGTTCGTGGCTGACAGTCTCAGACAGCCCTTGAACAAGCATCTCAGGGACAGTTTTGACTCGGGCATGCTCTGCCTTGGTCAATAGTCGCGACTGGCCAGAATCGTCTGGGTGTCGGAGAAACGGCTCAGTTGAGCGCGCCTTCGAGTAACCACGCCCTATGGTGCCGAGGCTTCCCTCTGAACCATCGAGCAGCTGACGACGAAAGCCCTTACCCGCGGCCAGATCCCTGGCTTCCTTGTCGGCAAGGTAGCTGTAAGGCTTGAAGCGATCCTGGACTGCCTGAAACGGCTCCAATACCTCAGCGATTAATGTTTCACGCTGACGTACAGGCTCCAGTGCTTCGAGATCGACCTCAATGCCTTTACTCACTGCGAGCATGCAAAGCCGATTGCGCCGCTCCAGTGACCCCATCGCGTACCCATCCAGAATGGTCTCATGCACGTCATAGCCAATGCTCGACAACACGCTGCGAATGACCGTCATGCTGGCGGTCGTCTGGTACTGCGGGACATTCTCCAGTAGCACCATAGCAGGGCGCAAAGTCTGGATTGCATTCATGAAAGCGATGAAGAGACTACCTGCTGTCTCATGCGCTTCTGCCCGATCCAGCTTGTTCTTCGCACGTCCTGACAGGCTAGCCCCGGTACAAGGCAAACCCGCGCAAAGGAGGTGAATGAACGGCAGCTTGTGCCACTCCACTTCCTCCATCGGGCCTTGGATCGCAATGCTATCCTCGTCCCACACAGGATTGTTCGCCAATGATGCCTCCAGATAAGCACCTTCCAGCTCATTAGCGAAGGCTAGGCGCGAGGGCATTCCGACATCAGCAAGGCCAGTATGTATCGCGTGATCAAGCACTCCAGCACCGTGTGCAATCGAACCAATTTCAAGCGGCTCACCCTTGGTCAGGGACTGCAGTAGCCGACCCATACGATCAGATTCAGCAAGATCATGGTGATGAATCGTGATGTCGACACGATTCCCCCTGACGACGACACGCACCCTCTCTACCTTGCCCAACGCTTGCGCCAGCTCACCTGCCGTAATGTCTATGACTGGCAACTCGACCTCACCACGCTTTCTGCGCGACACCTTGTAAGCACCATCTTCTGTAAATTGCAGGGTCAGGCTCTTACGGCCGGCAACGAGGTTGAAGCGCTGCCCTGGTGTGATCCCAGTACGCGCCAGCCGATTACCTTCTAGCCACAGACGCTGCTTACCACGGTGCTCACCAATCTTGGTATAAATCACAGTGCTCTTGCCCATGATCAATCTCCTCTCTCATTCCTGCGGAATACAGGTCTCGAAAGGAGGTAGGGGACCAGGTGACCCAAAACTGGGCCGGTGGGAATACTGCACACAAAGAAAACTGGCGCCTGGTATCAGGCCCAGGGCAAGAGGGGGGGATGTTGCACAGATAGTCCTGATGCCTTGCCATTGTCATCAACGCACTAAGGGGGGACACTGCATAGATAACCTTAGAAATCCGCTTATCGGATGTCAGAGAAAGAGGGGGAATGTTGCACAGCAGCGATCGGTTCAGCCTGAATGTGAAAGACCCTTCACAAGTGAAGGGTCTGTTGAATGTACTACGCAGCGGTCTTGATCTGTTCAACAATCTCTATTCCCTGCTCAAGAGCATCTTGAGCAAGTTCACGAGCATGAACGTCAAGGTGAGCATTATTTTCGGTCTTGTTGACCTCAATACCCCCCAGTACAGCTGCCACATCGTCCAAAAGAACAGATTGGCTACCTACCTTCAGTTCGACCTTGGCCTTGAGCACACCGAAGAACCACTTATTCTCTGCCCAGGTTTCCTTATCGGAACCTGAATAGGTATCAAAGCAGTTCGGTGTCACATCTGGATCATGGCCGAGCAACACTGTGATCATGAAGTCGCCATGTGAACCTGTCACGGTGTCACTACAGATTGCAAAGCCGTCAAATTTAGTCAGTTCCATGATCGTTTCTCTCTCATTCCTGCTGGATTGCAGGTCTCAGGGGGAGATAGGGAAGCCACTGACACAATATATAAGACTCCGTGGTACCAAAAAGGGGGAAGGGCTCCTACTTCCTTGCATCGGTATGGCCATGCACCTCGATAAGAGTGCGTAGTGAGAGATCGGATATACGTGAGCGATTGATAACTGTAGGCCAGAGGTAGGAGGGTGGGAAACGCGTGAAAATCTATAAACCGTGACAGCCTTTTTTGATTAAGATACTGTCAGCTTAAGAATTATGAGGAATCTCGATTTTCCGATAACGACCCAAAGCGGACACGCCAGCAAAGACGGCAGGCACGTTCAGCCGAGATCACGCCGTATGGGTCTAATACCTGCTGGACGTCAAAGCTTCGTACCACGGCTATCGAACTGAAACGATTGGTCATACCTATCTCGAACACTAGGAAAGATTGGGCGCGCAATGTACTTGTCACGAATAAAAATTGAAAACTTCAGGAATTTCTCGGATCTAGATGTCGCGCTTGACGGCAATATTGTTGTGGTCGGTGAAAACCGTGTCGGCAAAAGCAACCTTCTCTACGCGATCCGCCTAATATTCGATCCCACACTCCCTGACAGCGCCCGCCAACTCGGACTGGAGGACTTCTGGGACGGGTTAGGAGAACCGGACGAAGATGACAAGATCGTTGTGGCCGTCGAAATCAAGGACTTCGACGACGACTTAGATATCCTTGCGGAAATGACGGATTTCCGCCTTGATGACGACCCGGAGACGGTACGCCTCACTTACGAGTTCCGGCCCAGAGGCGATCTGGAAGGCTCGCCGGCGTCAGAGGATGACTATGAGTTCGTCTGCTACGGGGGAGAGAGCGACACGAAGACGTTCGGGCACGCGCAGCGACGACGGATTACGATGGAGGTGCTTCCTGCGCTCAGAGACGCGGAGGGCGATCTTGCAACCTGGCGCCGGTCGCCGTTGCGGCCGCTAATCGAAAGCGCGTTCCGTGGCGTCGAGCGCAACGAGCTTGAGGAGATAAAGGACGCGGTTCAAGCAGCGACAGCCCGACTTGGCGATTTTGAGGCTGTGAAGGAGCTGGAGGAGAAGCTCGGCACGCGCTTCGCCGAGATGAGTGGCCCAAAACAGGACATCAAACCCCGGCTAGGGTTTGGCGCTACAGAGGCCACGCGGCTCTATCGCAACATAAGATTACTGATTGATGACGGTCAGAGAGCGATCAACGATGCCAGCCTTGGTTCTGCAAATATTGTTTTCCTCACCCTCAAGAGCCTCGAACTGCAACGCCAGATGAATGAGAACTTGCGGGATCACACACTCCTGGCGATCGAGGAGCCGGAAGCTCATTTGCACCCGCATTTGCAACGGTCTGTCTACCGGGATCTCTTCGAAGATATTGGTGAGAGTACCCCTCTCTCGATCCTGCTGACTACGCACTCGCCGCATATTGCCAGCGTTGCGCCGCTACGCTCTCTAGTGCTGCTTAAAGAGACAGCCAACGACGGGGCTGTCGGGCATTCCACGGCAAGCATCTCCCTTTCTGAAGCCGATGAAGAGGATCTTGCCCGCTACCTTGATGTCACAAGAGCGGAGATGATGTTCGCCCGCGGCATCATCCTGGTCGAAGGCGACGCCGAGAAGTTCCTGCTGCCAGTGCTTGCTGAAACAATTGGTCATCCGCTTGATCACGCCGGCATTACGGTTTGCTCTGTCGCCGGCACGAACTTTAAGCCCTACGCGAAGTTTCTGACCGCACTTGATATCCCCTTCTCGATTGTCACTGACTGGGATCCCGTTGAAGGTAAAAAGCCTCTTGCCATGAACCGTGCTTTGAAACTCATCGCGGCTATGGAGCATGAGAGGACCGGCGAGGTGCCCGTCGAGGTGGTGAATGAGCTCAAAGAACTCGCTAAGAACGCGAATGATTTCAGCGACAGATGCGAGAACTTTGGCGTCTTCACAAACACGCATACCCTTGAAGTTGATCTTTTCAAAGATGAGGACTTTACAGCCGAAATTATTGCGGTATTGAGGGAACAGAAATGGAGTCAGGAACGACGAAACTGGATCGACGGCTGGGAAGTAGACCGGGATACTCTGGATGTCGAGAACTATCTCAAGCTGATCGAATCCGTTGGCAAGGGTCGCTTTGCGCAGCGCCTTGCCTCCCGCATAGAGGGCATCGAACCGCCGACCTATATAAAGCGCGCCATTGAGTTTGTAGCAGACCGTGTCTGAGCGAGCGCTTTATCTGCAGGCAGCAGAATCACTGCGCCGTAATCCTGGCCAGTGGGCGGCCTACGATTCCCTCGGCCATTGCGTTGTCCTTGCAGGACCGGGCAGCGGCAAAACAAAGACGCTGACGGTAAAGCTCGCACGCCTCCTAGCTGAGGATGTCCAGGAACCGCGCGGCGTCGCGTGCATCACTTACAACAATGAATGCGCGAGGGAACTTGAAAGCCGGTTGGCGGCCCTCGGTATCGAACCTGGAGGTCGTGTCTTCATTGGCACAGTCCATTCGTTCTCGCTGACTCAGATCGTATTGCCATACGCAAAGGTGGCGGGGCTCGGCCTTCCTGACGAGTTCAGCGTCGCGACGCAAAGTGAGCGGGCCAGCGCGCTTGAACGCGCCTACAGAAGCGTCATCGACGGCCCTGATAACCCGCAGACGTGGGACTTCAGAATGGGTAATTACCGCCGAGCGATCCTGAACCGAAATAGTCCCCAGTGGCGTGAGCGCGACCCTGTATTGGCGGCCCTTGTTGAGGCCTTTGAGGACGAGTTGCGGGCCATGGCGCGCATCGATTTTGACGACATGCCTCTGCTGGCATTGCGGGCGCTGCGCGCCAATGAGTGGCTTCAACGCGCGCTTCTTGCGAAGTATCCGGTTTTGGTCGTCGACGAGTATCAAGACTTGGGCCGTGCGTTGCACCGCATGGTTTTGGGGTTCTGCTTTAGTGCCGGGATGCGCCTGTTCGCCGTTGGTGACCCGGATCAGTCGATCTACGGGTTCAATGGGGCACGCCCGGACCTGCTTCAGCAACTTTCACGACGTGACGATGTTGAGACTGTCCACCTACGTTTGAACTATCGTTGCGGGTCCCGGATCGTGACCGGCTCGCGTTACGCTCTCGGCGAGGATCGCGACTATGAAGCTGCTGAAGGGGCGAATGAAGGAACGATACACTTCCATCCCCGAACAGGGAACCGCGACCAACAGGCAGACGACCTCTTTTCGTCGCTGCTTCCCGATATTAGGGAGCGCCTGCCCGATTTGCGGCTCGCGGATATCGCAATTCTTTACCCGTCGGCACCTATAGGCGATGCGGTGGCGAGCGCCGCGCAGAACTACGGTCTGCCGACGATAAGAACTGATAAGAATTCTCTTTACCCTCGCTCTAGTCGCCTGATGCGCTGGCTGGAACAATGTGCCGAGTGGTGTTGCGGAGGTTGGCGTACCGGCACGCCGCGGTTCAGGACCCTGATGAATGATGGGCAGCGCATTTTTTCAGAATCCTTGACTGCGGAAGGTGATGTCCTTTTATTTCAGCGGCGGCTGCTAAAGACGCTATGGGAACGACGGGACAGTACCGTTCTACTCCATTGGTGGCTTAACGAAATGCGACGGGAAGCGATAGCGGAACTGATCGAGGGGTGCCGCACGTTGCAGGACGAGGGTGAGACCCTCGGTGCTTTTATCGATCGTGCCGCTCCCGATGGCGATTGCGCAGAAATGACTTTGGAGCAGTTTGCAGGAAGGAGTGAGGGCAAGAACTGTATTAGCCTTTCAACGCTCCATAGTGCGAAGGGCCGTGAATTCGTGGTTGTTATCATGTTCGGTATGAACGATGGAACCATCCCATGGCATAACCAAAGTAACCAGCGTCTCGTCGAGTGGCGGCGACTATTCTATGTGGGTTTTACGCGCGCCAAACAGGAACTGCATATCATGTACGCGGCGAATATGCCATCGCCATTTGTCAAGGAAGTCGAAGAGCGACTGAACGCTGATGGATAGTTTAGAGGCCAGGGTAGCTACGAGGGTCCGATCTAGTATCCGAGCATGGTACCTGAACGACCCATAGCGGATGCCGGAGATTTAAAATCGGGAAGAAAAGGATACCGATTATATAGTGAGTACTATTGAGCCAGTTTATGTTTAAAAAAGTAAATGGTGAAACCTGAAGCAGCTTTAAGTCGTCGTGTGGTAGGTGCTAGTTGTACATGCTTTGTTTCATTTTTTTGGGTAAGGAGTGCGGATATGATTGATTTTCTGAAGGTAGCGGTCAAAGCAGGATTTGGCTTAGCTGCAATAGCGGCCGCGACATTCTGGTCAATTCACGAAGGATTTATACAGGCTAATTTATTTTCTCAAATGAGAGCTGAGCAAACTTTGGCAGCATTTAAATGGTCTTCTGGGATTGCGGGTCTGTTACTTCTTGTCACTATTTTCCTTTCGTTTTCATCAAAATCCACAGGCAAAACAATTACATCTGATAACGGTGGTATTTCTGTCGATAACTCCGGATTTCTTAATAAGTTTAATATTTTTAAGAAAAACAAGGGTGACAAATAATGGCAGGTAAAGACATAAAGGCGGATAGAGGGGGCCTCGCTTATGATGGTTCTGGAGTTGGAAACAAACCAACGTTTAATATAAATCAAACTGCAAAGTATCGTTCTCTACTTAATCCACTTTTAGAAAAAATAATAGATAATTATGACCAAAAACCGAAAAAATCAGATGATAACGAACTGCCGGATCCTATGGAAAAGATTGAGTTTAATGACGTTAAAGTTTTTGGTGAAGAGATCAATGAATGCATAAGTTTTTTATCTGTTGTTGAAGAGCAGGTCGACGCTATTGATGATGAGGAACCAGGATCAAAGGATAAGTTTCTTAAAGCTATACACCAAAACTACAAAAATCATAGAAGAAACTTATTAATAAGCAATAAGGCTGATCCGTCAAAAAAAGAAGATGTTATTAGTTTGGTCCGCTCTAACGCGGATAACCTCATACTGAGTGTGTCTAATACAGTTATAGGTTTTGCTGAAGTTGATTTACATCACTGTCCGGTTGAAGACGTCCAAGGGGCAACTAGCTTGATTGTTTGCTATGGATTCGTTAATTGCAAAATATTGGAAAGACCCGATGATTATAAGTAACTTATCAGCACCCTATAAGAGCCTTTATGTCATTGGTGCAAATATACTATTTGTATTGCGCTCCTTAGAGAATATGTCTGTCGACCCCTTAGAACTATTTGAGAAATTCAAAATCTCAAATGAAAACGTCTCGCTCGCTTATTTCAACTTTGGTTTGGATTGGCTGTATATGGTCGGCGCTATTGAGCTAACAGAGTCAGGTGATATTAAATTATGCAGCTAATTAAATTGCAGATTCTGGACGGTAAATCCGTTAGGCGAGAGATTAAATTCCAAGATGGTATAAACATTATTACCAACTCGGAAGCATCAGGAAATCATATTGGTAAGAGTACCGCGTTACGGGTAATTAACTTTTGTCTTGGATCTGATGGTGAAAATATATGGAACGATCCTGATTCAAGAACTACAAGCGATTCAATAAGAAAGTTCGTTACAAGTGGGAATGTAACATTTGTTTTGTACATGAATATAAATGGCACTTCTTATTGTATAAAAAGGCGAATCGTTGAAGCTCATCAGAAAACTCGCACTGTACTTAAGCGGTATAGCTGGATTAATGGCAATGAATACGATACCAATGATAAATTTCAAGAAGCCTTGGCTCCATTACTAGGTTTTAGCATTGAGAGCCCTACTTATAGCGCAATAAAGAATCGTTTTGTCAGAATAGACAAAACTACTTCTCATGGCACGTATCGTTATTTAAACGTTCATACGTCAGATGCATCCTATATTTCTTACTATTCATACATATTTGGATTTGCAGGGCACAGTGAACTTTCAAGGGAAATACAGCTGAGTAAGGAGAAAAAGGAGAGCGAATCTCGCATAGCCATGCTACTAAATGGTAAGACTGAACAAGATTATAAAGACAATCTTAAGTCTATAGATGACGATATTGAGATATTGAATCAAAAAGAAGATGCATATGATTTTAAAGATGCACAAAATGAGGGAATTACACGCCTCAAGCACCAGAGAAAGCTAATAGCACAGGTTACAAGTGAAATCGCGCGCTTGGAAATTAGAATGAATTATGCTCGACGAACAATAGCCAACTATGCTTCCAAACAGTCCGATCTCGACGTCAATATGATTGAAGCCATCTATGCGGAGGCGAAATCACTAGTACCTAATCTGAGCAAATCTCTAGAAGAGGTTATCAATTTTCACGACTTGGTAATACGAAAAAAATCAGAGTATGTTAATCAACAGCTCGCTGAATACACACTAGACAGGGAAAGCAAACAGGCGGAGCTAGAGGCTCTTTTAAGAGAAGAAAAATATTTGATAAAGGCTATTTTCACTGAATCACATTTAGGTGGCTTTATTGTTATTGAGAAGGAATTGCAGGATAAAAGAGAGGAACGGGGAAGAACAAGTATGATTGTAGACGAAATCGCATCTGAAGCGAGGAAGATTAAGAAGTTAGAATTGACAATTACAAAGCTAAGGCAGAACAACCAAGCGCACATGTCACAACTAAAAACTAATGTCGATGTATTTAATAAAGAATGCAAGGAATATACACGCGCTTTATTCAAGAGTTTTGCTCTGAGTGTAAATGTTGACACCAATAGCGCCACTAATGAACTTGAGTTTTCTATAGTTAACCAAGAGAAGGTTGCCGGTGATGGGGCGCCGCGTGCAGCTGCGCTAGCATTTGATATGGCATTTGTAGAATACGTAAAAAAAGTAAAAGCAAAATTACCTCAGTTCACACTGCAAGATCATCTAGAAGCGGCAGATCCAGATAAAATAGCTACTTTAGCTCGCATAGCTAATAAAAAGAAAATCCAAGTAGTGATGGCTATATTAAGTGATAAATTGCAGTCACTTGATCAAAAGTTTATTGATGATAATACAGTATTATGGTTAAAGCAGTCAGACAAATTTTTTAAGATCTGATAAAGTACATTTATCATCCTTACTCTCAATAGTTTGAATCGTCCCCAAAGATTTGAGGGTTTTAGCTAAATTTGGGAGTCCGCTATTGGCCGAATGAGGATCTTTAGTCTATGCTGATTAATAGTGGTAAGCGACTGTGGACACAAGCATCCCTGCCAAAAAAGATAATCGGCTTAATTAACAGCCTAAATGAGGGAGCACATAATGAATAAGAAAACAACGAGCAAGGGCGTATCTAAAAGCGCATCTCAGACACTCACCAGTAAATCCACTGGCAAGTCATCCAAGTCAGCCTCTGGGAGCGCACTCTCTCAGACAGGAACGCCAAAGCGTCAAACCTCTCCTAAGGCCGCTTCCGCTGCTTCAAAGACTCTTAGCGATGGTCGCACTAGCAAGGCTTCGAAATCCGCTGCAGGCAGTACGTTGGCGCAGACGCCAAAGAAGAAAGGAAAATAATTTCAATTTATAAATCGCCCTAATCGAGCTCCTTCGGAGTCGGATGAGGTCTGCGCTAATAGTCAGGCAAATAGGGGGCGCCATGAAGTTGTCTAGTAAAGATCATGTAAGAGCTTGTGAGCTAATTGAACATTGCAAAAAATATCAAGGTGAATATATTCCAGGTGATCATGGCTCGGGAAGTTGGGCAACAACATACTCAAACCAATTCATAGAAGCATCTGCTGAAATATGTGCAATATTCAAAAGGTCTGGCTCTAACTTGCCAGTGTTCACACTTTCTCAATATTTTAAAAATGCAGGGATTCGCTCTTGTCGTGGCTCAGTAATGAATATAGATAAAGTTGAGTACCTCTATAAAACTCACTTAAAGAGCAAGGTTGAAAAATACAAGTGACTAATGAGTAGTAAAATTAACTCGAGTCCGAAAAGGCTGCTCTAGGATTTTTGCATTCGGCTATTTACAGTATTTCATCACCTTGAGCTGATGTTAAGCTTGTGGCCGAAACAGGAATGTTCGTGCATAAGTGTTATCGATCCAAAGCGGTCATTCTTGGATATTTAGGCTAATTATAACTAATAATGATGTATGCCAATAGCTTAGAGTTATTTTTAGACTGCATTTGTCGGATAAACATGCAGTCACGTTTATCTAATCATAAGATGGGCAGTCTAATACTTGTTATACAGAATAGGAGGGAGTGGGAAATGTTTGAAAATTTAAGTAAAGCCCTAAAAGACTTAAGTTCAGTTTCTGTTCCTATAGAAGAGGACAAAAAAGGGTTTATTGATAAGCAGTGCCCAAATGAGGACTGTGAATTCTTATTCAAAGTCGATCATGAAGACTGGTCTAACCTATTCAAAGACGAAGCCGTTTGGTGCCCCTTATGTAGACATGAAGCTCCGGCAAATCAGTGGTTCACTAAAGGGCAAGTTGAACATAGTCTTGGTGAAGCAAAGAGGGTTGTTGAAAACACCATTCATAATGCATTGGTATCTGGCGCTGATAATTTTAATAGAAAGCAAAGCAAGTATAAGTTTCTGTCAGTTTCCATAAAAGTTTCAGGCGGAAAGAAAAGCACTTATGCGCTGCCAGCAGAAGCAGTTGATAAGATGGAGCTCGAAATTGAATGTGAGAGCTGCGCTGCGCATTTCTCAGTAATTGGAAATGCCTTCTTTTGCCCATGTTGTGGGGAAAACTCGGTCACTCAAAACTACTCTGACGCTATCCGTAAAATAAGAAGCAAGAAAGAAAATATTGGAGTTATAAAAAAAGCATTAACGGATGTAGCGGGATTAGATGAGGCTGAAGTCACATGCCGATCTATACTAGAAAGCTGTATTTTAGATGGCGTCACTGCGTTTCAGAAATATTGTGAGGGGCTTTATTTAAAATATGACGTGCCGCCCTTTAATGCCTTCCAGCGTTTAGACCAAGGAAGCCGGCTTTGGCAAGATGCTATTGGCCGTGGATACCATGATTGGCTTAACCATCAAGAGCTTGTCTCACTTAATACTCTATTTCAGAAGAGACATTTGCTGGCACACAATGATGGAATCGTGGATTCCCGATATATCGAAAAGTCAAACGATGAATCTTATGTGGTCGGTCAAAGGGTCGTTGTAAAAAATGGTGATGTCGATTCATTGCTAAGTTGCCTTGTAAAGCTCGGAGACGGATTAATTGATGCAGTTAAGTCCGTATAACAATCGCAAGCACTCGGATCAATTTCCGCTGCGCCGAAACTTGCCCGGTGTTGCGGGCGTTGAAGCGCTATAGTAGTGGCTACTAAAAGGCCGCTTCTGGCCGAAAACTGAAGTAAGCAGGAATAGGTGTGAGCTCTTCGTAACGTTTAGCACCTTTTTACGTAACAGCAGTCCTTACAAATAGACTTTATTTAAATCGAAAACACGGAACTTTCCAAGCGTCCTGATAAACATGCAACAAGGGGGGAGCGGTTATCCCACTGAATGCAGGAATCAAAGGCTGTTCCACCGTCGATATGGTACAACCCGATAAAAATCCTCTCTGTGATTCCTTCTGGGAGTCTAATCCCATCCATACTGCTGTTGAGCATGTAACCCTTAAAGCAGCCCTCGAACTCTTTCATACGATCTCCTTAGTCATTCCTACCCAGTGCAGGTCTCATCAATGGTAGGACGCAGAGTGACACTTGGAGTGAGGAAGTGCTGGATGGCCGCAACCAGTCGATAGGCTACAGTATAACTCATGGGCAATACACACTAGGGGCTGGGTGTTTACGCTGCCGTGCGGTCGAGCATTGACCAAACGTGTGGATTCGCATCCCTGCCATCACCCTCGACCCCTTGAGCTGGTCGATTGAGTGAGGCGCCAGCCCAGAGAGCCACTGCAGCAGACCGGGTCACACCGGCAGTGCAATGAATGACGAGTTTTACCGGCCGTCGATCGCTGGCCCACTGCCGTATCCAGCCAGAAATCCTCTGAGCATCCTCAAGCGTCATGGGCTCTTCGCAGCCGAAGCCCTCACCGGGAACAACATCATCGAACTGCATTAAGAGAACATCAGCCCACCCCTTTGCCAAGCGAGTTGAACGCTCATCGACCCCACGAATGGACAGGACTACTGTGTCGGCGCTTGCTTGCCGACGCTCGATGTCACGTCGACTTGTATATTCGATGCTAATGATCATTGGATTTCTCATTCTGCTTGGTTAGGGCATGTAGTGCTTGCTGGCGAACTCGTCCCGCGAGGTGAATCCTCATCGCGTACTCAGATGCCGCGGAGCGGGATCGCTTTCATGAAGTCTGGCGATTGATATGCTGCTGAGTATCGATCACTAAAGCCTGAGCTGCAGCGACATATCACAGGAGGGTTTCAGGCTCGGGGTACTTAGGGTGCGCGTTATCCCATGACAGGCGAACGTACGTCTCATAAATCACGGACGACCGAGTAAAGGGGGTATCTAGGTAGTGTGTCACCAGTGCCTCGCCGGCCTGGACCACCACTTTGCTGCAAGTGATTCCCCCCTGTTGTCCCCTGCTCATGAATGGCTGGTTAAAGGGAGATAGGGCCGGTTATGACACAGAACGAGAAAGCCCCAACTAGCGAACTAGAAGGGGCTTGAAGGTAAAACGTGAATCTGATCAGCCGAAGGCTGCAGATTTGCTGTGCATGACAGCTTCCCCTGGAGCAAAAAGCCACAGGGATGCCTTGAGGAGGTTATCAGGACTGCTGACGTAAGCGCCCTCGCGTGATAGCCGAAAAGCCCGCGGGCCTTGTCGAAACAACCTGACAACCAACCTAAAAGGTTATCGTGATTAGCAATTTCCGTTTCCCATACCGTTCAATGAACGGCCTCGCCAATAAGATAGGGGCATGGGTGACATCTGGGAAGTTAATATCGTAAAAAAAAATCCACAAACGACAATCTCAGTCAGTTGAGGGGAGGCTGTATTGGCAGGGTTTGGCTGCCTTGATCTTGTGTTGAGCTGCCGTTAGCAGAATCAATTTCACAGGTGGTGAGAGCCCCCGGGGCGAGCGCCCAAAGGTATCGCTTCAATGTCTCGCGATCGGTAATCGCAAGGTTCAGCCATGGCTCGGTCCCTGCGGCGCCCGCCTGAGTACAATGTCTATTTCAATACTTCTCTTTTATCTATCTTGGCTAGGCTGCATTACTGATAAGCTAGGTAGCTTGGGGGTTGGTTGAAATCGATTGTGACATCCCAGTCCGGTAGATCCTCGCACTGACCGACAAGCTGGCGACCGCTTTCTCCCGGTAAGTCGATGCGAACGTCAATGTGTCCTAACTGTCTTCTGCATCGCATCTGCTCATGAACGATCGAGAAGGGGGCCACCCATTGGCCATGAGGGTCTGGACGAAGTTTCATCCAATAATATTCGATAGGCTTCATCCTGACGCCTTGCGGTACTGAGTTAACCCCAAAGCACGATAATCTATTCAAGAGAAAATTCACGTTGTCGAGACGACGACGATTCAGCCCGTTGCTGATGATCCCTTCCCCAACGAGTTGTGACAACGCGATTAAGGCTCTAAGCGTAGCTTCATCTAGCGGTGGAAGTGGCATACCATCTCTACCATGGCCCGATAAGGTGAGGGGGATTTCCACAAACTGAGCTTGTCGATGAATCAGGCTATGGCGATACTCTATTGTAGACACGTAACAAGTCAGAATTCCCACCCAGGTGCAGGTTTCCTCGGTTAGGATCTCGCCGTTCAACGTCCCGCTCATTGCGATACGAGCCTTTTCCTTAATTGGCCAGAGCTTGGCTTCCCGCTGGGGTTTTATACCTTGTTTCGCCAGCGCAAGCTCGATCGTAAGATCGAGCACCTTCCAGGCTGCTCCAAACGCCAATGGCAAGATAGCTGCACGTAGGCTGTCCTCCCGATTGGCTTGAATGTGGCTCGCCCCGTTCTGTATAACGTTTTTTCCTCCGTCAATGAGTGGACGTATATCGATGTAGCTTCCAGATGCCTGGGCTGTAAGGGGTAAATACCGGTCAAGGGCAAAACGTTCAAAGGCAGTCTCTGCCTCGTACTCATTAATGTTAGTGATCATTAGTAGAGCCTATTACAAGCAACTGTTTAAACTTAATCAGTTGGATGTGTCACCTAACTTACTTAGATAGGCAACCGTTTGGCGATTCAGCCTTACCCAACTATCCTCGATTTCAACAGGGACTTCGATCCAAGTGAGGCGCAAACGATCGGCTACTTTCGCCAAGGCCTCGTATTCTGCAACTCCCAGGCAGCGTAACATCGTACCTTTCCCTGGATAATAAGATGTTTCAGGATACTCTCTGAAAATTAGCTTCGGGTTGTATTCAGTTCCAGAACGGTCGTGTTTCCCACTGAAAGGGAATCCCTATTGACTGAGGTGTGATGCCGGCTTTTGAGAGCGTCGCAACTGGCAATGTTCTCATAACTGTCTTGAAGCGATCCTGCCAAGTTGTTGATGGATCGATCGCTTTCAAAAGTGCTTGGAGCGCGACGGTCCGGGAAAAGAAAAATCCTTGATCAGGGTTGCCTGGAAACTCGGAGTGGATAGCATTCGCGCTTTGAGGGCTGTCAGCGCCGACATTATTATTCCAGACCCTGCTATGGTGGGCACAATTATTACGCAGCATGGTTGTGCTTTTGAGCCACGACACAATGACCTTTTCATCGTAGCCAAACTGTGTAGCCACTCGCCTCCGATGTTCGCGATCAAGACTGGCAAGCAACCGCGACATTTGGCCAATGCTTAACTCCTCCAAGATTGTCCAGATCGGCGGATAAGGCGGCGTATGGTAAGTGTGGTAATAGTGCTTAATGGGGTTGGTAAGTCTCAATCCCAAGACGTTCTTCATGAAATTGCGGTGCGCTTCCATGTCCTTGAAATGTTTGGTTTTGAGATAGAAGTGGGGGCCGCAGTCTTTGTCATTGGCCATAGCGTTAACTATGGCGGATCTAAACGCGACTTCTACTTGTTCAATAGCGTCAAGGAGCACTAGCCGAAGACTACGATCGAACTCGTAAAGCGCAAGAATATCGTCAAACCTTACACCCGGATAAAAACGTTTTTGATCATCCTGCAGCGGCCGCGTATAAATGAGCAGCCGGTAATACCCGACAAACTGAAGGGCATTAAGTGCTTGTGATTGCTGACCTTTGGTGATGAGACCCTTGGCGCGAAGGTGGCGAAGATGGGCGTGAGAGGATTTTGCGGGTTTTGTGAAGTTTAGTTGTGGTTGCAGTTGTAGCCCCATACATTCTTTTACCACTAAAAAAACTAACCCCCTGGTGCGCAGTCAGAACGAATCCTGTGAGGCGTGGGGGTTATTCTTGTCTTAAATAATAGGCTTCTACTGTACTCGTGTCAATCTAGGCTGTTTCCTATGCCGAATGGGCACCCGGAATAGGGAGAACCTTGGTCGGTACAAGTCCACTTGCAGTAGTAGACCTTTACTGTGCCCGTGCCAACCAAAGCTGTTTCTTATCTGTAATGGGTACTCGGCCGAAGGTGAACCTTGGCCAGGACAAGTCTAATTGATGTAGTACGCTTTGACTGGGTAGTAAAAGGCAGCTATAGGGGGAATGTTGCACCGGAATCCAACGTATAGCCTGTTTATAATTCACCGAATTTCACATGTATGGTTGGCAGTACTTTAACTACCCACCAAGATGAATATAGAAAAACCACTTGAAATTATCTTAATAAACTTAATAAGCGCCCACAGGGGGAAGCATGATTCTCGACGCTATCGATGGCTGGGACGATTACCCACGCCGCATTTTTGACCGTGAAACTACTATACGAGGTATTGCCGAGTGGATTGATGCCGAAAGCAGTGTCATGCCTTACTCGGTCTTGCATTGTGATGGCGTTCGTTTTCGCGTGGCTGTGCGCGATTATAAAGAGCAAGACTTGATCTTGGCGGCCGATGAGTACGGGCATCGTTCAGCAGCAGGGGCTTTGGGCGCTTTCGGCGAGCTGATTGACACGGCAAAACGTCGAATGGAAGGAAAAGAGTCCTGGCCAGAAGGCCCGGCGCTAGATGAAATTAGGCTCTACCAGAAAGAGCGTGAAGACGAAAAGCTCAACACTATGGCCACGTTATTTATCCAGCGCGAACCCCATATCGTCAATGAAATAGAATACGGCGCTCAGCCGGGCCAACTCGATCTGGACGCTGCATCGCTGCCAGAATGCTTGTGGGATGAATTTGAAGCAGAAGGAGAGGCGTTTAAGCTCGTCTTAGAGGAAGAAATTTACCACCGCGTGAATAAGAAGTAACACGCTGCGAAGAATTGCCAGCCGGGTTTCTCTACATCCAGATGGCATGACACAACATCAAACACCAAAAGTCCGGCCCTATACGACGTTTTTTTAACCTGTTAAAAGAATATAGATAACACCTATGTCGACGGGTGTCGAAATGCAGGCCTAGTGTTTTAATAGGAGTAGGGCTTTTAGCGAAGCTGCTGGTTAATCCTAGTCAGACAAAAAACCGATGAGGTAGCACCGTGATTGAGTGCGAAGGCATGAAGGATGATGAGACGCCATGTGCGCGAGAAGCAGTTCACAATATAACAGCTGTGGTGTTCGGCCAGGAACGCCAATTATTCCTTTGTCATGACTGCGTGCCCAAATATGTAGAGGAAGAAGACGACCTCTAATTAGGTGCTATTACCTGCTACGTTCGCATGAATGGGTAAGCAGATTTTTCATAATGGCCAATATTTAAACCTTGATACCCGGCAATAAGCCGGGTTTTTGCGTCTCAATTAGCGAGGCTAATTGGATACAAAAAACCCAACGTCGCGGTGCGTTGGGTTTTTCCGAATTAATATCTTACTAATTCAAACAGCTGCAAATCTTTCAATATGGTTCTGTTCTTTATGCTCGGCGTGCCATAGCTCATAGTTTGCCTGCATCGTTAGCCAGTGCTTGGCATTGCCAATTCCGCCATGCTCTAACTTAACGGCCAAATCGGGGGAAATAGCGGCATGCTCATGTAATACGCGTGAAACTGCTGCACGAGACATGCCTAACTTTTTGGAAAATTCAGTGACGTTCAGCCCCAGCGCTGGCACGATCCGACGGCGCAATAAGCTACCTGGGTGCGGCGGGTTCATCATGGTCATGTTTCAGTTCTCTCTCTCTACACAAATTGTGTATCGCATATTTGAGGTGTTGCATTCATGGCTACGTCTGCGAGGCCATCTTTCTCGGTGGCCCTTGATAACCGTACCGAGCCGGTTATCAAGGAACGCCGGGGTTAGTGGTAGTCTAAATAGTCAACAAGGTGTACATCTTCCCCATCAAACGTAAATATCACTACCCAATTACCGTTTACATGCACCGAAAAAAAGCCTTTTCTATCACCCTTCAAACTATGAAAATCAAATCCTGGCAAATTCATATCGTTTGGCTTAGTGGCTGCGTCCAGTGCAGCAAGTATGCCTCTTAAATCGTCTACATGGTTTGGTTGTACTCCTTGGGATTCTCCCTTCTCATAAAGACGTTTAAGCCCTTTGTGTTTGATCTTCTGTATCATCGCATTGCTTTGCTCCCTTGTTGTGAAACGCCCTCGAAGTGTAGCGCGTAACGCTACACGCGTCAATGACAGCTGAGGTAGAAACTGCTTAAAGGTGGCATGGCTGACAGTACAGGAGCAGTTGTTCCGCCAACTAGATTGGCCCCGATTGAGGTGAAAAAACGGGTGTGCTCATTAACGTGCTTCTCTCTCACTCCTACAGTAAAACAGGTTTTAAGAGGGGGGTGGTGCTGTAAAGGGTCGATCTCAAGGCGATCTCCAGCGGCTATACCATGCTCATTGAAGTAGCCGGCATTTACCTCCAGGGCCATCCAGAAGCTCGTGCCAGCTGGATAACGCGGACAGGCTCCTTTTTCGGTCGTGCAGGGGTCCATGCTGGTGATTGATTGGATCTCTCCGACATGGTCGAGGAAGGCAATATCAAGCGGTATACGAGTTTGGTACATCCAGAAAGCATGATCGGCTGTCTGCTCCTCATCATAGACGAAGAGCATGCCAGCATCGGGAGCCAGTGAGTCACGCTCCATTAGGCCGTTGCGACGCTGGCGCGAGGTAGATACCACCTCAAGCACGAGCGAATACCGGCCTTCCTTAGCGTGCAAGACACCAGAGGAAAATGCAGTGGCCTGTCGAAGAATCATCCCGGTGATTAGTGCAGTGCCAATCAAGAAAAGGGCCAAAATGCCGATAATTTGCGGGGTAGTGGGCCGATCGAATCTCACAAGCCTTTGTTGACGCCGTGACATTATCACCTGGGCTCCAGAATAAAATCAGAATATCACTCCAAGATAGAGCCGAGGGTGACCGTAACGTTTAGGCTTTGGGGGGACATATTATGCTGGCAACCACATTACTGATCCGCTGGCTGCGCCATGCTTGCTGGGCCAGCCCAGCAGTCGTGCAGCACGCTATTGAATTTTCGCACTTAGCAGCCCAGGTAACGCTCCCAGCCGCTAGCACCAGCGAACTCGGCATCATCCAATGGCACCGATGGCCGCTTTGCTTAGGGGGTGATATTGCCTACTGGCGACCAGGGCGAACGGGGCTGCAATGTCAGCGCCTGCCTTATCCAGCGGCCGCTGGACTCACAACGACCACCTACGATGATAACTTCAGCTGCTCGATCAGAGGCATCATCTCCCTGGCGTCTGGAAAAGGCGATCTCGTCGGCTACGCCACTCTCGACTCCTGTGCTATCGGCGAATGTCGCGAATTGGTTCACAACAATCGTGCCAGCATCGAACCTTTGCTCAACTGGCATGAACTCCGCTTCCATGGCGGCGCTGGCACTGAAGAATCAATGGAAGGTTTCAGCTGGCGGCCCTGGGGATACCATCTAAACAACCAGGGCGGCGCCCATCACTTCGCTGCAGCTCGTCTGATTGCTGGCTTCTTCGATCCTGAGCTGCGCATAGAAGCTCCCTTGACCAAGCATGCACTGAACCCCGAGGTCACCCACGTTATTCTCAGCGCCTTCGACATCTTTTGCGAGCCAGAGCAGCACACGATGAACGAGGCGTTTATGAAGCGTATGGAGGCTGCGCAGATCCCATTCGCCATCTGTTCAGCACCCCCGCCGTGGCAGGATGGCCATCACCTTTTACTGTTGTCCTGTGAGAACAGTAAAGCCATGGGCGTAGCCAATATATTCCGAGCTTACGGCTGGCTCGATGTCGGCGACCTCTTACGCAAACAGGCGAAACAACAATAGACAACAACTGGGCACATTCATTGGACAGGGCTGACTTCAGCTGGTGTTATTGCGGCAGCGCGTAGTAGCTAGAAGAACCACCAGGCTGTTAGAGGGCTTTGAAAGTACATTGATAAGCAACGCATAAGGAGAATGAACTTGGCAAAGATTAAACACGACGCAGAGGCGTTTCACGCCGAGATAGCTATGCGCGTTTACGATGAATCTGTGACCGACGCTATTGACGTTATCACTCGTGATGGTGAGCCAGAAACCCTGCTGGCAGTGGTGCGAAGCCTTGTTGATTTTAACGTGTATTACAGCAATCAGAAAAACTATAAGACGTACCAACACGCCTATGCTGCTATCGGTGCTGCAATTGATAAGGCGAACCCAGAGCATCAGCCACTAAACAAACACTGGAATAAATGAATCTTAATAGGGAAATAATATTTATCACTTTGCCTAGGTATAGAAAAAGCCCCTGCCAGCCAGTGGAAGGGGCTTAGAATAGATCCTCTTCGTCACACTTCAGTGCTACCGAAAGTGGATGCTACCAACGTTGTGATGATCGCATTAGCTCTTTCTACGCTAGTGATGGAAGAGCTCAATCAACAACACACGACGAATATTAAGGGTTTGACGGTAGCCAAGCCGTTGTTCTCCAAAGGGCTGAAAAAACGCTCTGCCTTGTCTTTATCGACATTCACGACGAATGAAGTGTCAGTTCTTCATAAACACTGTTGATATTGTCGTCTTCTTTATTACTCGGTTCCGGCTTCGGATACAGAGGTTCGATAAGCCCGTTGGATAATGCTAGTAAATCGCTAAGCTGTTCGTAATCGAAGCTAACGCCATCTACATTGCGTTGCTCAAGGCGTGAAATGGCATCTGATATAGCGGTCATGGTGTGATCCTCCACCCCTAAAGGAGGTAATGCCTGTACCAGCGGCTGTCCGTTGTCCCAACCGATTTTAATAGGTTGGTTGATGATATTGACCTGGGTGCCCGCCGGTATGCGGTCAAAAATTGATTCAATATCGTCAGGCAACATGCGTATACAGCCACGGCTTGCACGCATGCCAATGCCATCGGGCTGGTTGGTACCGTGAATCAAATAGCCATCGAAGCCTAAGATAATGGCGTGGTCTCCCAGCGGGTTATCGGGGCCGGGCGGGACAACACTTGGCGCGGTTTCGCCGCGTGCTTCAGCTTCACGTTTTACCGACTCAGGCGGGTACCATGCGGGGTTTTTAATGTTCATGGTGGTCTCGGTCACACCGAGAGGGGTATCAAACCCTTCGCGACCGATGCCGATAGGATAGGTCTCAACGCGCGGTGTCTCACCTTTATTGACATCTGGATAGTAGTAAAGCCGCAGCTCGGCGATATTGATTACGATCCCAGTTCGCTCGACATTCGGCAGAATAAAACGTCCGGGAATAGTCACTTCCGTGCCCACCCCTGGAACCCAGATGCTGACCTCTGGATTTGCACGGGTCATCTCCAAATAGCCAAGGTTGTGACGCTTGGCAATATCTATCAAGGTATCGTCGTAATCCTTCACGGTGAAGGTGTCAGCCTCTCCGATAATATTGCCTTCCTCAGGTAGCGGGTAATGCCCCTTGGGCCATTCCGTCTCCTGGGTAGTGGCGGGTTGTGCCGCCATGGCGACAGGGAGCCATGCCAGAGACGAAACCATCACACTCATGATGAAGCCCATCTGCATTGGCCATGGGAGGAGTCTCTTAAGTATTGCTGCGTTATTTACCGAGAGCATCGCTAGGTTCCTTTTTCATCTAATGCGTCGTTTTTTGATCGAGATAAGTTGAGTTGTAATCCGAGCAGCGTCAGCAAGGCAGCGAGTATCCAAGAGGGGCCACTACCGGTGCGTGTGAAAGGAGTTAGGCCCTGCATCGGGGTCACTTCGCCAGTTAAACTGGCCTGTTCAAACTGTGGGGCACGGGCTGTGACGTGACCTTGTGAATCGATGATGGCCGTCACGCCATTACTGGTAGCTCGAATTAGGTGACGACCATTTTCTAAGGCACGTAGACGCGCCATTTGAAGATGTTGGTGTGGGCCAATGGAACGCCCAAACCACGTATCGTTGGAAACCGTTAATAGCAGCTCGGCATTACGCGCCTGTTGGGCGACATGGTCGGCGAAAATGATCTCGTAACAGATGGCAGTGCCAATGGTGGTTCCAGCCACGTGTAACGGAGCCTGTCCGTCTGACCCTGGGGTCAGGCGGGGTGCTGGCAAGTCGAAAAAAGCAAGGGTGTCAGCGAGGAGGCTTTGGAATGGCAAATACTCGCCAAAGGGTACTAAGTGCGCTTTCTGGTATTCGCCTTGCACATCATTTAGCCCTATGACGCTGTTATAAGAGCGCCCTTCACTGTCGCGTTGCAAAATGCCGGTCAACAAGGAGGTGTTAGGCCCCAGGTCGGACGCTACTTGCTCCAGTATTCGCTGTGCTTCCTGCTCAAGCATGGGAAGGGCTGCCTCGGGCCAAACGATGAGATCGATGTCCCTTGCTTGCTCTTGTGTCATCGTTGTGTAGATATTGACCGCCTCGCGCTGCCCTTGGGCAGTCCACTTAATGCGCTGGTCAAGATTCCCTTGCAGCAATGCCACCCGGATGGGCTTGCCAGCAGGGGTTGTCCATTGGGCGGGCAATAGGAATGGAACGATCCACAAGGCGGCCATTGGGACAAGGAAAACCCAGCGGCGACGCAGAACCTCTACCCCTAACGTACCTGTCAGCGCGGTCATGAGTGACAGCAAGTACACACCACCAACGGGCGCCCATGGGGCTAGTGGAGAATCAATCTGAGAGGTGCCGAGCAATAACCAGGGAAAGCCGGTGAGCAACCAAGTGCGTAGCCATTCGCTCACCACCCACATACCGGCAAAGCTAAGAAAGGCGAACCGTGGCCCCGTGATGCGTCGATAGAGCCCAAAGGGGATTGCAAAGAAGAGCGCCAGGACGCTGACAAAAAGAGTGGTGAGGAACATCGCCACCAAGGCCCCGGTGCCACCGAAGTCGTGAATAGCAACGAAGACCCACGATGTGCCAGAACCGAACAGGCCTACCCCATAGCACCACCCACGCAGGGTGGCCATGGCAGGCGTTAGCGACGCTATCTTCCAATAGACCAGTGCCACGGCCACTGGGCCAAGCCACCATAGGGAAAAGGGGGCGGCACTCAAGGTGGTCAGCACCCCAGCGGCTAGCGCTACAACGCAATCGACTGTTGGTGAGAGTCGCCCAGCCACAAACGTATATTTTTTTTCTTGATCGACTGAGTCCATACCGTTACTCAGAGCGCTTAAAAGCAGGACTTTCACGCCATAACGCCACTGCGAACATCAATACACCGGCAAATAGCGCGATATCGGCCATGTTAAAGGCGGGCCAATGCCATTCGCTCCAGTAAACGTCCAGATAGTCGACGACGTACCCACGCGCTAACCGATCAACGGTATTGCCGAGTGCGCCGCCAAGAATCAGACTGTACGCACAGGCTTCCAAGCGCGGCAGGGGTTTGCATAGCTGCACGAGCAATACGACGACCACCACCAACGCTAAACCAAGAAAGAGGTAGCGCTGCCAACCACCTGCCTCCGCGAGAAAGCTAAAAGCGGCTCCTGTATTACCGGTGTATACCCAGTTAAAAAACGGCGTTAGCGGAATGACTTGGCCAAACGACATCTGGGCATGCACGATTTCTTTGACCAGTTGATCGGCTAGAGCCAACACGCAAGCAAATGTGAACCATGGCCAACGTCGTGAAGGGCTGTCGTGTTGCGCTGTTCTCATGACGTTGTTGTTCCTTGTGACAGGCCTGTCAATGCGGTACTGGGCGAAAAGCGATAACCCAGCAGTCGCATGGCGTTCAACGTCACCAGGACGGTAGCACCGGTATCGGCCATCACCGCAATCCACATACCGGTAATACCCAGCGCTGTGGTGACCAGGAAAATGGCTTTTAAGCCAAGGGCGAGAACAACGTTGGTTTTCACATTGCGTAGCGTGGCACGAGAGAGGTCTATCAGCTCAGCGATGCCGGTAACGCGGTTCTTGAGCAAGGCTGCATCGGCGGTTTCCAACGCCACATCCGTGCCGCCACCCATCGCGATACCCACATCGGCTGCCGCGAGTGCCGGTGCATCGTTGATGCCATCGCCTACTTTACCGATGGGGCCACGACCTGTCGCTTGCCAGTCTCGAACATACGCTGCCTTGTCTTCAGGCATTAGTTCGCCGTACGCTTCAATGCCTAAGCGACCCCCAGTGGCAGCGACGGTGCGGGCATTATCACCGCTGAGCATGACCGCCTGTACGCCTAAACGGGATAGCGCCGCTAGGCCTTCAAGGGCATCTTCGCGTGGCTCATCGCGAACAGCGATCAAGCCCAACAAACGCTCGCCTTCGACGAGGAGAGCGAGGCTCTTACCGGCTTCTTCTAACGCGATAATCCGAGCACTGAGACTTTCCTCCAGGATGACTTTCTCGTGAAGGTGACGAGGCGTCATTAAGCTCAGCTCGCGACCCTCCACCTGGCCTGAGACACCGCGCCCCGCCAGAGCGCGGCTGCCGGTGGCGGTGGGGAGGTTTAGGCCCGATTGTCGGGCATGCTCAACGATAGCCGTGGCGATAGGGTGACTGGAATCTCGCTCTATCGCGGCGGCGAGCCGCAATACGCTGTTATCGTCTTCCTCAGCGATCCAAGACTCCACATCTGTGACTCTTGGAGTACCCGCAGTGAGGGTGCCCGTTTTATCTAATGCCACCAAGCGAAGCTTACCTAACTGTTCAAGAACGGCTCCCCCTTTGATCAATAGGCCGCGCCGAGCGCCCGCCGAGAGGCCTGCGGCGATGGCGGCTGGGGTGGAAATGACTAACGCGCAGGGGCATGCGATTAACAGCAATGCTAACGCACGGTAAATCGACTCCGACCATGCCATGGTCGATACCAGCGGTGGCACTATCGCCATCAGGAGGGCGAGTAAGACGACGGCGGGCATATAGTAATACGCAAAACGATCAATAAAGCGTGCTATCGGTGCCTTGGCGGCCTGTGCTTCTTCAACCAGGCGAATAACGCGTGCGATCGTATTGTCATCAGCGCCTCGTGTTACCTCCACCTCCAGGGCGGCATCAAGATTCACTGTGCCAGCAAAAATGTCATCACCAGGCGCTCGCGAACGGGGTATGGACTCGCCGTTTACCGGCGACTCGTCAATGTCGGAGGTGCCCACCAGGATGCGTCCATCGCAGGGAACGCGATCACCGGGCCGCACCAGCACACGCTGGCCGGGTTTAAGTGACTCCGCCGAGACGTCACGCAGATGGCCATTGTCCATCAGCCTCGCCGTTGAGGGTGCTAAATTTGCCAAGGCTGAGATACTGCGGCGCGCCCGTGAAGCAGCTACCCCTTCGAGTAGCTCACCTACGGCGAACAAGAACACGACCATCGCAGCTTCAGCGGCAGCATTGATGGCCAATGCGCCAAGCGCAGCGATGCACATCAGCATCTCGATGGTAAAGGGGTTGCGCATTTTGAGGGCGCCCCAGGCACTCTGCGCAATGGGCATTAAGCCGACCAGCGTGGCCAGAATGAACGGCACATTACCCAGCGCAGGCCATGCTAAACGAAGCGCGAAGGCTACGATCAGCAGATTTCCTGTGATAATGACCAAGCGCCCTTTAGCGGTTTGCCACCAAGGGGATGAAGAACCAGATGCGCGTGTTTGGCCATCAGGGGAAGTCACTTGATAGCCTAGTTCGTTCAGAATGCCCTCAATGGTCTTTCGCGAGGGGGCCCCGTGATCATGGTGATGAATCTTCACCGATCCCGTGACCGAGCTTGCCGTGACTTCCTCAATGCCGTCCAGCCGCTCTAGCGCCGACACGACCTTGCGCTCACAACCGCCGCAGTCCATGCCTTCAACACGCAGCGTCAAAAAGGTAGTCGCTGTCGCCTGCGTTGATGTTTTCATGGTGCCTCTTCTCTCAATGGGCTATGGTTTTGAAGTGTAAACCTTGTAGCAACTATAGCTTCAAGCCCTACGTAAGGAGTTTTACCATGTCGATGATGGGGCAAAGTATCAGCATTGGTGAGTTAGCACGACGAGCCGATTGCAAACCTGAAACGGTTCGTTATTACGAGCGTATTGGGCTGCTGCGCGATGCAACACGAACCGGCGGAGGGCAGCGCCGCTATGGAGACGACGCTGTGCGGCGTTTGACCTTCATTCGTCATGCCCGAGACTTTGGCTTTTCGGTGGAGTCAGTGCGAGAGCTTTTGGCCATGTCAGATCAGCCTGATATGCCTTGCCAAGAAGTCGATGCCATCGCCACGCATCACCTAAAGAAAGTGGAGTCCCGCCTTCAGCGACTGTCCGCACTGCGTGAGGAGCTTCAACGGATGGTCACGCAGTGTGCCGGTGGCAAAGTGGGAAGCTGCCGAATCATTGAGGTCATCAGTGATCATCAGCTCTGTATCACTGAAAAATCGCACGGAGGGGCTCACGACTTGGGTTAGAACTAACGCTACGCCCCACGCCCAATGGTTAGCCCAGAGAAACATCCAAAAACAGCATGAGTACCAATCCGATGGAAAGGCCCAGCGTGGCCTTTTTTTGTGCCCGCTCCGATGAGTTCCGGGAATAATCTCATGACTGATCACATACAGCATCGCTCCCGCCGCAAAGGCCAATCCCCAGGGAAGCAACGCTTGTGACATGCTGACGACCCCAGCGCCTAATAAGCCACCCAATGGCTCAACAAGCCCCGTAAGGGTGGCAATCGTCCATGACCGCCAACGTGAATAGCCCACGCTTGGCATTCTTGCACATCAACCCATTCGGCGGGACTGACCTGGGGGGAAAGTGAATATTTCTGTCCACGATTAGGTGCACCGTAAACAGGGGCTGCTTCGTGGGTCAGCACGACAGGGGCTTTATTGGAGAGCTGTACATTAGCCTTGTGACACAACCCCTTCCAAGCCTGCCGATACCAGAACGAACAGGACAAAGCCGCCTATGAAGGCCAGCGGCGAGACGTGGGTATCTTCTCCGCTCTCATGAGCCTCGGATATCATGTCCTCGATGGCAGCGACCGTGAGAAGGCCTGCCGTGAACGTCAATGCCGCTAGCTTGAACGCTTCCGGTAGGTCCCTGAGCACGAAATAAGCGAAGATGGCTGCCGAGAGTACGGGAACCGCCAAGGAGGCAGAGATCAGCAAGCGCTTGCTGCGGGGAATTCCTTTGTCTTTCATGTTGGCGATCATCGCAAACCCCTCAGGGCCATCCGCGAGCACCTGCCCCGCCGCCAGGATTATCGCGACCGACGGTGAGACCGCCGACCCCGCCCCGATCAGGAGGCCATCGCTGAACAGGTCGATGGACACGGCGATATAGATCATCCAGACACTCGTCTGACTGCCTTCTTTCTGCTGACCTTGCCGCTTCTGGAGACTCTCAACGAGCTTCTCAAGGCCTACGTAAACAATGCCACCCAGCGCGAAAGCGAGGGCGATTAGCCAGGCTGAAAGGCTCTCCAGCACACGTGGCATGATTTCCACCGCCACCACCGCAATGACGAGGCCGGCAGCACCGTGAAGGGCGTAATTGAGACGGCGCCCTGTCGTTCGGGAGGCCTCCGCAGCAAGCCCGCCACTGAAGTTTCCCAACGCGGGCAACAGCGCCAAGCCGAGTACCAGCCAAATACTATCCATCATCTTCCTTCCTTGGTAGATTCCTAGATACGCTGCCTTACTAGTTCCGGACCTCACGCTACTCGTAGTCGTTCAGGCCTAGCGCACTTGTACAGCCACTTCGATTAAGTGTCCCAGGCATCGATAGCTGCATACCGTGCAGCCTTATGCCTTGAGCGCTAGGATGCGCCGGGCGCCGTTGAGGACGATCAGACCCACGATGGTACCGATAATCAGGTCAGGGTAGCTAGACCCCGTCCAGGCGACCAAGGCACCGGCGGTGATGACACCCATATTGATCAGCACATCATTGGCCGAGAATATCCAGCTTGCCTTCATATGTGCGCCGCCCTCGCGGTGCTTGGATATCAATAGCAGACAACCGGTATTGGCGATCAACGCGACGAAGGCGATGGCCATCATCATCAGCGATTCAGGCTCACTACCGAATACAAAACGTCGCAACACTTCGACGAGCACGCCGATAGCCAAAATCAGTTGCAGTACCCCAGCCAGATGCGCGGCACGTATCTGCATCTTCGCACTGTGCCCTACGGCATAGAGGGCCAGGCCATAGACAGCTGCATCGGCAAACATGTCCAGGGAATCAGCGATCAAGCCGGTAGACTGGGCGATCAGGCCAGCAGTCATTTCCACCACGAACATGAGCGCATTGATGCCGAGCAACACGCGCAGGGTGCCAGACTCCTGCGTCGCAGAAGCCGCCGAGCTCTCAGCGGCCCTAATTGTCTCTGGGTCGGCAATGACAGTTTCCTGAAGAGAAGCACCTAGCCCCAAGGTTGCCAGTTTTGCGGTAATGGGCTCAGCCTCACCATCATGCAAGACCTCCAACCGGCGGTTCGACAAGTCAAATGACAGCGTTTGAATCTCATCAAAGCCATTCAGCGCCAAGCGGATCATCCGTTCTTCTGAAGGACAATCCATCTTCGGCACGGCATACACACTGACATACTTCCCTGACGCTTCGGAGAAGACCGGCATATCGGTATCCGTTGCAGACGTTGCGTCGCAGCCACATGGGCCTCCACCGGTTTTACGCACGGTACGGCTCCAGTTAGCCAACATAGTTTGTCATCATTTAAAACTATATAGTCACTATAAGGTCAATAAGACAGATGATCCGTTAAGGAGTAAGCCTGATGCGCATTGGTCAGTTAGCCCAGATAGCGGGTATCGACACGCAGACGATCCGCTTCTATGAAAAACAGGGCCTGTTGCCGCTGCCAGACCGCCAGCAGAATGGTTACCGCATTTATAACGAGAAGCATGGTGAGCGGCTTGCCTTTATCCGTCACTGTCGAATCCTTGATCTGTCACTGACAGAGATTCGCGAGCTACAACGCTATCAGGACGACCCTCACCAGCCGTGTACTGCCGTCAACGCAATGCTTGATGAGCACATCTCTCATGTGCAATCGCAGATAACCGCTCTGCAAACGCTTGAGAAACATCTCGTTTCACTGCGAGCATGTTGCAATGATGATCGAGAAATTGAAGCGTGTGGCGTTCTTGCCGGAATTAGCGAAGGAAATATGTACTCACAGTAGGCTCAAGCATCAACCAGATATTCCGATGAGAGGTCGGTTTGCCTCACTCTCATGCAACGGTGACACCCACCATTTAATCCACTTATCCAAATTTTATTGCTCGTTAAGTGAAATCAGATCGTAAATAGAAGCCGTACCGATAGCTTGTTCTAAGCGATCTCTTGCCTCGTAAAGTGACGCTTGATATTCACTTTGAGTCGACTGTTCGCCCAACATGATGCGTTGACCTTGATCAAGGGGGTCAACAGGCTGGTTATTGACTCTCACTTCGTAATGCAGGTTGGGCCCCGTGGCGACCCCGGACGAACCTACCTCTCCGAGCGGCTCCCCAGCGTTGACTAAATTCCCAACCACTAACTGTGGGGAAAATCGGCTAAGGTGTGTGTAGCGACTAACTGCCCCTGTATCGTGCTTCACCTCGATCACCTGCCCATATCCTCCTTGGCGACCCATAAAGGATACGCGCCCAGGTGCGGTGGCAATGACCGGCGTTCCTGTCGGCGCAGCCAAGTCAATCCCATTATGAGGACGCATCCCTCCATACACAGGATGTCGCCGATTTCCAAAGCGAGACGTTAAGCGAGCACTAAGAACGGGCAACCGCAACGTGCCTAGCAGGGTGTCGCTTTTGAAAAGAGCAACGTCCCCCTTTGGAGTGACTGGCCATATAACCTCTAAGGGCTCTGTCTGGTCAGGCAGAGCGGCATAACTGAGGCGTGGTGGCCCAACTCGGGTGCCGTCCTGGCGTCGATCTTCCTCCCACACTAATTGAATACGCTCTTTGCCTGAGAACTCCAATGGTGCTGCGATAAACTCGCTGAGCAGTGTTTCCAGTTTAGTGGCGAAACGCGTTGGTACACCTTCTGCTGCCAAGGCCTCGTAGAGGGTGGTATCAATGACGACATCACGCCCAAAGGTTAGGGTATCAACGCTATCGAGCGGTAATGTGCCTTCTTGCTCGCTAGCCGCCTGTAACCTGACAGGGCTAAGTTCAGACGGCGGCAATAACAGATGCGTTTGCCAATTGGCTTCGGCTAGCAAGGGGTAAAAGCCCATCAAGCCTAGTAACCACCAGCGCTGCATCACTGGCCATCCTCTTCCCCAGAGATCTCCGCTACTTCACTCTCAACGGCATCAATCAGCTCTTGCATACCAAAGGGATCTAAAGGCTCGCCATTGACAAAAAAGGTGGGTGTTTGGCGAATCTGATTGGCTCTGACATCCTCCATGTCTTGGTCAATCACCGCCTGCACCTCAGCAGAAGTCAGTTGCTCTTCAGCAGTCGCTAAATCAAGGCCCCCTTGGCTCGCGATATCGAGGATAGCGGATTCATCAAAACTGCCATGTGAGGCCCATTGATCCTGGCGAGCCAGCAGCCTCTCCAGTACCGGTTCAAAGACGCCCTGACGACGAGCGACTTCTAATACCCGAATGGCCTTATCAGATACGTCGCCGTGGAAAGGAGTGTAGCGCACGATGAGCCGCACTTTTTCTGGGTAGGTTTCCAGAATACTTTTTGTCAGGGGATAGAAAGCACGGCAGGCTTCGCAAGCCGGATCGAAGAATTCCACAATCGTTACCGGCGCGTCTTCTCGCCCCAAGATGGGGGAGTGTGAACGCACCAAGGAGTCCTCAGCCTGGACACCGCTCTCCTTTGCTGCCTGAGCTTGCATATCTAAGAGGGCAGGTTTTGATACGGCGACGATTGCAGCGGTTAGCATTAACGTACCGGCTAATATAAAAGACGCTTTTTTGAACATGTTTCTCTCTCTGTCTCAACGATGGGGTGGAAAAGTAGGGTGGAAAAATAAGCCAATCGCTATGGGAGTAAGTCGCTCGCTACCTACCTGAGCCGGGAGTCGGCCTCGGTCTGTCACTCGTGCCCATATAGATTGGCATTTTGATGCGCGTGATCACTATGCTCAAACTCTAGGCTGGAATGAGCAATACTGAAGCGCATTTTAAGCTGCTCCTTGATCTCTGCTTTGACGGATTCAAGCTGCTGCCAGCCGGTTTCTGTCAGAACCACGTGGCAGTCAAGGGCTGCCATGTTTTCCTGCATCTGCCATAGATGCACATGGTGAATATCCTGGACTCCCTCGATATTTCGGACGGTCTCAATGACTGCCTGCCCGTCAATGTCCGGTGGAGATCCCAGCATTAGCGTACGGATAGGGCCACCAATTTCAGAGAAGGCAAGGTAAAGAATATATAGCGCAATCCCTATCGTGATGGCGGGGTCTACCCAGCGCATGTCGTACAGTAAAATAAGCGAACCACCGATAATCACAGCGATGGAGGCAAACGCATCCGATAAGTTATGCAGAAAAAGGGCGCGGATATTGACACTCTCTTTTTGCATTGACCACGTGAGCACGGCGGTAAGGGCATCGACGACAAGCGCGACGCCACCAATAATCACGATCGTCCATCCCTCTATCTCAGGGGGATCGATCATCCGCATAGCGCCTTCGTAAATCAGGTAGACGCCGACAATAATGAGGGTGGTGTAGTTGATGAGTGCTGCCACTATCTCGATGCGGCCATAGCCAAAGGTCATGTGCGCATCGGCGGGCCGTCTGGCGATTTTACGAGCAGCAAAGGCAATGACTAACGCTGCCATGTCTGAAAAGTTATGTAATGCATCAGCGATCAGCGATAAGCTTCCCGCCATAATGCCACCGACGATTTGAGCGATGGTTAAGAGCCCATTGGCCCAAATGGAGATGCTGACGCGCCGGTCGCCAGAGGCAGGATCAATGTGGGGATGATCATGATGATGTCCCATCTGTTACCCTCTCACGAATTATCTGTTCTTGGTACTATAAAACCTCTAGCAACTAAAGCTTCAACCCTTGAGCATTGCCTATTTGCACCGCTGGATTGGGAAGCACGTCCCTTGCTCCCAAGCAAGTCATGGCGTGCTGGGCCGAAGTGATCATGTTTTAGGTACAGAGCTCAATCCACTTCAACCGGTAACGTCCAATCCACCATGAGTAGATTCATTTATTTTGTCGAGGCGCACCTTGTCTGGTTTGTGATGGTCGTCGCGGGGGTAGGCTTACTCTTTCCAACCAGCGGAATAATGCTTGAGTTCGCGATTGGGCCCTTACTGGCATTACTGATGTTGATCATCAGCCTCACGTTCGATGCGCATGCAGTTCGCATCGTGTTCCGTAAGCCATCACGGCAGTTGTTGGCACTGGGTCTGGTCTATGGGCCTATGTCAGTTGCCGGGTGGCTGACGGGCCGTCTATTTTTTGGAAGCGGCCCGCTGGCTGCTGGCCAAACTTTGCTCGGCACTCTGCCGACGGATGTGTCCTCTCCTCTTTTGGTACTAATGGCGAAAGGCAATGTGGCGCTTGCCGCTGTTTTCAACGCAGTCAATACCGCGTTATGCCCGTTTATTGTGCCCTTCCTGTTTTTATGGCTCACCGGCCTCCAGTTAGACGTACCGCTTGGATCAATTATTCTTGAATTAACACTGATCGTGCTTGTCCCTACCGTGATTGGGGTCACCTTGCGGACAAAGTTTTCGGCTTTCTTTGCACGGCATGATTCAGCGTATGCAGGGATAGGGTCAATTCTGTATCTGCTGATCCTACTCGCCGTGGTCGGGCCGAATGCCTCCACGATCATTGGCTATGGTTGGTATGCGTTTGTGATTGCGGGGGCGGCCCTGTGCCTCAATTTGATTGGATACCTGGTAGGTATGTCCTCACGGTTACTCACCTCCGATCGCAAAGAGGTGATTACCTATCTTTTCACGGTCAGTAAAAAGGAATTCAGCATTGCCGCAGCGTTTGTCGCTGCTTCCGGTTTGCCATCAGAAATCGCCATTCCAGCCGCTTTTTTTGCAGTGGTTCAAATGATCACTTCGCCCATCGCAGCGAAGATTCTCGCCCGCCACTGAAGGTTGGCAGTATGACGCTTCACCAGAAGTGCACCTGGCATCTGGTTTGCGCGCAGGATGCTCTTACCAGCAATACGGCAATAGCCTAATGTGGCACATAGCACCTTCGCTGAGTCACCGTGCCCAATAGCGACCTTGTTAAAAGCATTCCTCACCGAGGCTTCGCAGGGTATCTGTTCATTTTTGGATTTAGGGTGCTTAAAAGTATCAGCGAACCCTGGGAAAGGCCCCGCCAATTTCTGGATGATTTCTTGAACATGTCGCACGTTAGAGAGCATCTGACGCAACCAATTTTCAAATCATCTCGAAACACACCTGGTGCTTAACAAACATCTCATGTAGTACAAGAGGTCTAATTATGTCATCCAAAACCTACTACAGCGTCATAAACGCCTTGTCTTCTTGATCCGTAAAGGAATACACGTCATAGGGCTCTTCCTGAGGCCCTGGCATCCCCGGTGTACCGATGGGCATACCTGCTAGGCCAATGCCGTCTACATCAGGCTGTTGCTCAAACAGCGCCTGTACGGCTTCCATCGGAACATGGCCCTCGATCCAATACTCGCCGATTTCGATGGTATGGCACGATCCCAGACCATAGGGTACGCCCGCCTGTTGTTTGATATCACCCAGCTCGACGTCATCAATAACGGTGACGTCTACGCCAAGTTCCTCAAGATGGCGCGCATATTCGTCACAACAGCCGCACTGGGGGTTCTTATACAGTGAACCGCCCCGGTTATTCCGGAGACCGGTTTGTTTGAGTCAGGCAGCTTCACCCGACTCCTCCAAATGACGATAATACGTCCTTTCTCGTTCTGCTGGTGGAACGTTTCCTATGGGTTCCAGCAGTCGGCGATTGTTAAACCAGTCAACCCATCCCAGCGTGGCATACTCAACGGCATCTCGCCCTTTCCATGGTCCACGATGGTGAATCACCTCCGTTTTGAATAAGCCGATGATGGTCTCGGCCAGCGCATTGTCGTAGGAGTCACCGGTGGTGCCGACTGAGGCATCGATACCCTCATCAGCCATACGCTCTGTGTAGCGGATCGAGAGATATTGGCTTCCTCTATCACTATGGTGGATTAACCCTTGCCTGTGCTTTCGTGCCCACAGGGCTTGCTCCAGAGCGTCCAGCACCAGTGCCGTTCTCATCGACGTCGCTACACGCCAACCCACGATACAGCGTGCATAAACATCGATAACGAACGCAACGTAAACGAAGCCAGACCAGGTAGCGACATAGGTAAAATCGGCCACCCAAAGCTGATTTGGACGCATGGCCGTAAAGTCACGTTTCACTAAATCAGGTGCCCGTCACCTCACACCAGCCAAAGAACTGATACAACGCTTTCCGGCATGTTATCCACGACTTCCTGGATTGAACCCTGCCACGCTTGATCAGATGCGCTATACAAATGTCCAGGGCTTCCTCAGTAATCTTTCCCTCCCTAGATATAAGGATTGGAAAGCCGGTGTAATTTGGGTTTGAACTTGCTCGTGCTGGAGAAGAATCCATTCTGCGCTTCTACCAGGGTGTATCACTTTGGCAATCGGTAATCAGCCAAGCTGGCGCACGTACCAGGTGCCTATGATAATATCAGCAGTGGCCACGGTTGGTGCCATTATCAGCATGAGCCCGGTCAGTAACCTGGCTGACCTGTACCTCATCACTCTGCCTTTGGTCCCTAGTCTTTTTTGTTTGATTTTAGCCGTTTCTGATGGTCAGCTAACTGCTTGCGCAGATCCTCTTCGCGGGATAAAGCGATTGCCAGCTGTGTCCGGGTTTCTGAGTGCTCTTCCTGAATATTTGCCAACTCCTCAATCCGCTTAGTCGCTGTCTTCAGCTCGCTACGGGCGTCGCTGGAAGATGTCTTGATCTTGTCGAGATCGGTACGAAGCGTTGCGTTCTCGTCCTGCAGCTCACCGCTGCGCCTCATAACAGAGGCATTCTCCGCACGTAGGCTGGCATGTTCCTGCTGAAGAGAAGAGAGGTCTTCGTTGACGGCCTCGAGCGTTTTCTGGAGCTGCAATTCACGTTTACTAGAGGTTTCCAGTTCCCGTGTAGCGGCTTTAAGCTCGCTTTCAATTGTGGCCAACCGGGCGCTGCTATCGGCTTTCTCGTCTCGCAAGTGGTCGACCAACGTTTGTTGCCGTTGCGCTTCAACACGCATGGTTTCCAATTGCTGATTCTGGCGGGAGAGCTGGTCTTGTAAATCGGTAACTCGTCCCATAGCATCCGCTGCCCGCTGCCTTGCGGTGGCATTCTCCGTCACAAGCGTATGGATCTCCTCCGTCTGCTGCTCAATGCGCTGCCCATCCTGATGGCCGTGTTCACGCAAGGTTGCGATGCTGGCCTCTAGTCGCTCAATCTCGCGTAGCGCCTCATCTCGCTCTTCGTTGGCAGCTTTCTCGCGCTGTTCGGACTCTGCGCGTATCTTCTCGACTTCTTCATCAGCGTGCTGGCTAGCGGAGCGCCATAGTTCAGCTCCAACCCGCTCCAAGACAGTGCGGATCTCATTCGGCATTTCTCGCACAGCGATGGCATTGTCTTTTAGGCTATCGCGCCACTCACGCATGACCGGGGAAATATGCGACAGGGAGCCACCACCCAGGCATTCGCGCACCTGTTCATTGGTGGGCCTGTCGATGCCTTCGGATACCAGCTTCTCGGCAGCATCAATGATGCGTTGCCGTATTTCCGGCTTAATAGTCATGCCGGGCTATCTCCTAGTGTATGTATTGTATGTATGTATTATACATAAGATACATACAATATAGTCAACAGCTTCGCTAACCCTAAAAATAATGCTAGCGCAGCCTACTAGATGATCTGCTGTGCAACATTCCCACCTAAGAATGCAACCAGTGCAGGAAATCTATTGGGAAAGATCGTGCCAATGTTGAAAGCCATAGCTGTTGCGGGATCGGTGCAACATCCCCACCGCAGTGACTAAACACAATCGGCATAGGGGCGGTCAGCATGGCTGACCGGTCCCCTGCCACACCACCCGGCATGCGGGTCCGCACCGGGCGGTTCGAGAAGTTGAGGTTATGAGAGACGGGGCACGCCCAGCCGATCAAAGTAGGCCACCGTTAATACATGATGGACTCCCGACAGACTGTTGTGCCACCAGCGACGACTCAACGCCGCCACCGATTGTGCTACCCTCGGCGTAGCGCCAAGACGCATCAGCTCACGATAAATCGTCTTACCCCGACGCCATTGCTTAAGGTGCAAAGCTCTTAACCGTCGTCGTATCCACCCGTCCAGCGACCGCCAGATACGAGGTGTTTGCGACAGCTTAAAGTAGCCTTGCCAGCCTAAAAGGTAGCGTCGTAGATAGGCGACGACCTGTGAGATACTGCGTCCGCCATTTCGGCGTGTCAGTTGCCTAATCCGCTGTTTAAATGCCCCCAACGCTTTTGCTGATATACCACGTCGGACATCTCCACCCTTAGCTTCCCATAGGGCGTAGCCCAGGAACTTGCGACCAAACACGCTGGTGACCGCACTTTTGGACTCATTGATCGTCAAGCGCAGCTTACTGTAACAGCGACGTAGCAAAGCCATGACTCGCTCCCCTGCTTTCTGACTACGCACGTAAACGTTGCAGTCGTCGGCATAGCGAGCAAAGTGGTGTCCGCGACGTTCCAGTGTGCGATCCACCTCATCCAGCAGGATATTGGCCAGTAGCGGCGATAATGGGCCACCCTGCGGTGTCCCCTCATGCCGATAAATGACCACCCCTCCCTCCATTATTCCCGCATTCAAATACGCACGAACCAGATGGATAACACGATTATCCTGGATGCGTTTCCTCAGGCGGTCTATCAGGATGTCATGATTGACTCGGTCAAAGAATCGAGACAAGTCAACATCGACAACGGTGTGGTAACCCTGTTGGGCGAAGCTCTGAGCAGCTAGTACGGCATCATGGGCACGGCGGCCCGGACGGAAGCCGTAGCTGTGCTCGCTAAAAGTGGGATCGATCAGCGGTTGTAGAACTTGCAGCAGTGCCTGTTGGATAAGACGGTCAGTCACGGTGGGTATCCCCAGTTCTCGTTCGCTTCCATCTGGCTTCGGAATAGCCACTCGGCGGACAGGCTGAGGATAATATCGACTTGCAAGAAGCTGCTGTCGAATATCGGGCCAGGCCCACCTTAGGTGCTCGGCGGTCTGAGCAATATCCAGACCATCGATGCCTGCTGCTCCCTTGTTGGCACGCACGCGCTTCCATGCACGTAGCATGTTCTCTCTTGCGAAGGCCCGCTCAAGCAGACCTTGCCCTGCGTCCTCCGGCACTTGTCGCGGGAGGCCAGTTTCATCGCTGGAGCAGGACGACAAGGCTTCACCTTGGCATGCCTTCTCCCGCCCCGCAGTCGCGGGCATCTGATGCGTTACTGATCTCATCGACAAGACGTTTGACGCTCCTTCTCGTTCGGCCCTTTGCTCCAAAAAAAAACGAGGAGCTACTACGGCCTCTGCTGACTTCTCGCTCCGTGGGGTCACGTTGCCCTTTCAGGCATAAGGCGAGATCTCCCCGGGTAAGAACACACTCCTTCACCGCACAACCGCCGGATATACGCTACGTCGCCTTGGCCACAAGAGCTTCGCGGCTTCTTGCCCGCTCGCCCTGCTTGGCAGCGCCTCCTATCCGGTTCTTGTTCATCGGCTCGCGGTTTACGCTCCACGCTTCCTTCCCACGGTTGGTCACCCTTCCGCAGTTGCGCTTCGCTTCGTTCGCTGTGGCCAGCTTACGGGAGGACTTGCACCTCCAGGAGTGCGCCCGTGCCGGGCGCACAAAAAAAGCCTCCCGAGGGGGAGGCTGTTGAATGGTAAAGAAAAAAATCAAGCTGCCGCGGTTGCTGCAGTTGAGTCTTCTTCTCCGTCGATCAAACCGCACTGTTGTGCCATTTGCTCGATGAAGTTGACCGCCTTCTGCGCATCAGCCAGAGCACGGTCGATCTCTTTGGCCTGGTCACCTTTGAGCCGTGAAGCCCATCCAGTGAGGTAGGACGCCGAGTTTTCGGGGGTAGCAGGGAGACCAAAGCGCATGGCTGCAAGCCAGGCGCCAGCTTCTGCCACTACTTCCTCTCGAGCGCGATCGCTCTTGTCCCGGTTGAGGCGCGAGGGAGCACCAGTAGCATGGATCAGCTCATGCAGGCCGGTGGCCGCAATTTCACTAACCTCATGGAACTGTTCAGGACGGGGCAGGCGTATGCCATCCGTAGAGGGCCTGTAGTAGGCCTTGTCACCGCCCCAGCTTAAAGGGATGCCCGATGCTTCAATCAGCCGTGCAACGAACTGCACGGGCTCAGGTTGAGCTTCTAAGACAGGTGGCTTTGCAGCCTCTGTCAATGGGTCCGCCAGCTGCTCCTCGTTAAACACATAAAAGATACGGTTCACGGGGATGATTTTCTCCTCCGTTGTGCCGTTCTCCTTCTTCTCGCGCTTTTTGTGGAATTTCCAAAATTCCACGGGAGTGCCCTTTTCGCCCTTGCGGGGGTGAGTGCCGAGATCCTTCGCTTGCTTGAAAGTCACCCAGGCAGGGCTGGTGTAGCCGTTTTTATATGAAGCAATCCAGAGACTGATGATATTTGACCAGCCAGTGTAAGAACGCCCTGAAGAGGCGTTATAGGGCTGGCTCACATCTTTGTCGCCTGGTTTCCAAGGCTTCTGCCAGGGGGCTGTGCCTTCCATCAAACCTTGTATGAGTGCTTCGCGGATACCATCGATTGCACGTTTGCTCATGATCTATCTCCTCTCTCATTCCTGCAGTAGTGCAGGTCTCAAGAAGGGATAGGGCGCTAGGTGACAGCCGGTGGGGGGTCAGGGTCAGTGCTTTCCCTAACTCTAATCGAGACCCGGCAGCGGGAATGAGAGAGGAGAGAATGATGAAGCACACCAACCAGTTGGATATGTTCGCAGTTAGTGAGGCGGCCAAAGTTTATAGTTTCCCTGGAAAGGGAACCGTAGAGATCACAGAGCAGCGTAAAGAGCGTGAAGATGCTGTTATCTCAGAGGCACTGAACATCATCGAAGCACGGTTCTATGGTCAGCTTGAGAGTGAGGGTGCAAAGATAACGGCTCCTTGGATAGCGGTTGATTATCTGACGCTCAAGTATGCGGAACTGCCTTACGAAGTGTTCTCAGTGACGTGGCTGAACTCGCAACATCAAGTCATCAAGCATGAGGAGCTTTTTAGAGGCACCGTGGATAAGGCGGCTGTCTATCCTAGGGAAGTGGTTAGAAGTGCGATTGAAACGAATGCTTCCGCCGTATTGTTGTGTCACAACCATCCTAGCGGTAGTCCTCAAGAGAGTGATGCTGATCGTCAGATTACGAAGAAGCTGCAAGAGGCTTTGGATGTGATCGACGTAAAGGTGATAGACCACATTATTGTGGCTGGCACCGAGCATGTCAGCTTTGCAGAGAGGGGGCTGATATAACTTCAACGGTTATGCCGTTTTCATGGCCTCACCAGCATTCCAGCTGGTGAGGCTTTTTTATGGGCTATCCTTTAATTGTTAAACCTGCTGTGATGTTGATACTGCTCTTCTAATGGCCCACAAAGAAACTCGGTGGCTTGGGGGGTGTTAGGAAAGGCTGGTTAATATAAAAAGGTTAAAGGGTTAAGGCTGGGTTAAAACAGGGTTACGAGCGAGTAAAGAAGCATCAAACCACTGAAAAGTATGCATTATCTTTCAAAAACCGATGCAACGTCCCCACCGCTTGCTATGCAACATTCCCACCGCTTGCTGTGCAACATCCCCACCTGGGGCTCAAAGTTATCCTCCTGATGTCCACAGAAAACGTCTTTTTGTCCACATTTTGGCTCATTTAGGCACCATCTGTGCAACATTCCCACCTGCAAGATTTAAGAATGATAGGTTGACATGGCCAATTCGATCCGCTTTACATCAACTGTGCAATATACCCACCTACTATAGGGGACTAAATCGCTGGTCAGAAAACAACCTGTGCAGTGTCCCCACCGAAACCGTGCAACATTCCCACCTATAGAACGGTACTTTTCCACAGGCTTACCCACAGTAAATGTGGATACGTTGACTGTTATTAGAGCACATTTATACCGTTACCATTTTAAGCTGATCAATTCAGTAGCTTGGCTTCTCTATCATCAGATTGTTACTGATCAACAATCCCCAGCCAGGGAAGGTATGACGCTTTTGAGCACGCTGGCCGAGCATTAGAGGCCTGTCGCGGCAGCTAATGGTGCAACGTTCCCACCTACGTTTGCCCCACGAGCTGCACTCTTGAACGCCTACTGTGGTGATGGCAGTGTGCTTTATTAGGGTGGCTTGACGTTGGCCACGCTCATTGGGCGGTGTGATCGAGGAGGTCTGGAAGCGGCCATCTGTGCAACATTCCCCCCAAAGATGACTCACGCTTGGCTTGCTATGAGAACTGATACTGCCGTGCCTCAATAGTTTCTGCAGCACAGCACCAGGGTTCCGATCCACGCTGGCTGAGGGCTTGAAGGGGCGCCGAGTCATCCATGTGTGCAACATCCCCCCTACGCAGTAAATGCGATCTACATGCATTCAATGAATCAGAATTCGCAAAGAGCAAATAAGGGAATAATATTTTAAAGAGATGTTTCGCGAATAGAATGTAAGTCTTTCTTTAACCGTATTGAGTTACTTTTGTAATTTGCACGTTTAACGGTTTTAACAAATTTATCTGTTGGATAAATCGCGTAATATATATCAACAAGTTTTTTTCCTTCCGTGATTCGCTTCGCTTTATAACTAGCTATAACCTCATGCTCAACGAGTACGTCAAGGGCAATCTTCATGGCTCGCACATTACTGCCCATGCGATCTGAGAGGCCGCGAGGGCTGCCTGACAGGTAAGGAACGAGGTGTGGAGTATAGGGATCATTGGCTGATGCCTGGCTCCAGTAGTGGCTCATTCGCTTATGCATGTACCGGGCAAGAGGACTCTTAATCGCCATCGAAGTGCTATAGTCATATAGCCGGAAAGTTTGTTTAAGAATGCTCTCAGTTACTAAAGGGTTAAACTGTACGTAGCATTTAGTATCGCCTTCGCGCATCTGAATATCTTTTCGCGTGGTTAGGCCGACCATAGGAAAAAAGCTAGAAGAAATAACAGTTTCATTATCATTTGTGACCGTTTCAAGCTGTGCGCCACGGCAAACAAGAATCGCCTCTTTTATCTCGCTGAGTTTGAACTCATGTTTATTCCGGCGTAACTCAGCACGCAACTCGTAGAAAGTAAAAAGCACACCGACTTTACCATCGATCATGACGCTTCCGCCATTAACCGCCAGTTTTCTTAAAGCGTCTTCTATAATCTCTTCACGCTCACCAGGGTAAACTAGCTCATGTTTACCATTGCTATTCTCGATAATAGCTGGCTTAACTTTAACCTTTATAACGCGTTCGCCTATACGGCATTCGCGCTCTCTTACCGCGCTGTTAAGGTCTGTGAATCGACGACGCTTCTCCAGAGAATATTTAGGCAATGCATCGTAAATGTCGATGCTATTGCTATAATTTTTGTCCCGGCTATCGCTCAGGCTGAATAGGTCAAGCTGAGGCGGCTTATTAACCGAAACAGCTTGTATGTCCTTGTCTTTATTGCTATCGCTGGCCATCTCTAACCTCTGTCAGCCTACAGTAATAACCTGCTATTTCTCTTCGACAAGCCAAGAATCAACGACCTCGGCACCGTGCAGATCCTTCCATGCCCTCAGGGTTTTATGATTGCCGCCTCTTATTTCGACAATCTCCCTATCATAAGGATTGCGGTATACCTTTATCTTTCGCTTTTTACGTCGAGCCGGAGACTCGCTTACGCCTTTTTCAGCATTAACCAATTTAATAACGTCCAAGGCTGTTCTATTATAATCAACTATTAACGTTTTTAAGCGATTAAAAAAGCACTTTCACGCTTGAAATCTTCTCGACTCTTCGATTCTCAACCGATATTAGTTGCTCACGAAGAGACTCCGATTGCTCCTGCAGCTGTTGGTATTCAAGCAATATAGACATGTGCTTCCAGACAAGGCAATGTAAAAGTGTGCAAAGCACATTTTGTAGCTAACGCGGCTGTATGTCAACGATATGCGACCGTTGACAGTGACCGATAAGCTATCGCAAAAAATTCTCTCCATGGAGGTGCTTTGCCCAAAAAATACCCTTTATTTCGCAAAATCCACGGGCGTTGACCCTGCCAATAGGCTAGATTTTGCGTACAGGCTTGTTGAAAATGGCATTTTGGTTGTAAGAATACTTATAAAACAGTGTGTTAAGATAATATTTTCCGCTTTCGAGTGATGCTATTTTCACACTCAAAATTGCAATTGAACTGGCGCTTTATTTCTCTACTTATTAAAATAGTTATTTAAGAAAGTAGAGAAGGGCAGCGAACCCGAGTAGGCTGTATCAGAGTCACATGAATAAGGCTGTGCTGAATGACTTGGAAGGCAATCTACAAAATTGCGGTAGTTACTTCATATGCTCAGATGGTCGTCAATAGCATTGCAGCTGATTTAGGTGGTCTTCACATATTGGAGGGTCGGCAACGATTCTGACGAAATCCTCCAAAAAGCGCATTAACCATCTGTTTTACAAGCCTTAAATTAACTATTTCATCACGTGCAGACGATGCGTTACCTGCTGTATTCCCACACCCAGTAGCCAAAAGCCGTGGCACATAAAAGCCATGTGCCAATAACGACTGCGGCCGCAACGTGGCTGATCGGCTTGATTGCCACTTTAGCTGCTTTCGAGCGACTTGCTTCTATCACATTCGATGGCGTCAGCTTGATGACAAGGACGATGCCCAGCGGGACCAAGATAATGTCGTCAAGATAGCCCAGGATCGGCATGAAGTCCGGAATGAGATCAATTGGACTCATGGCGTACGCTGCGATTGCGAGCAGCCGAACGACTATGGGGGGTATTCGGGTCTCGCGCCACAAAATAACCGTCAGCGCATCATGCTGAATGCGTTTTGCCGCAGCTCGCAGCCTGCCAAAGATCACGGTAGACATCTAACTACTCCTTGCGCGATTGGCATCACTCGCAACTCTCAGGGATGATCAGGCCGAGACAATAGCGGGCTATTTAGCCAGGCTTGTTTGTAGTTGTTTCAACTGACCCTGGAGGACAGCTTTTTCCTGCAGTAATTCGCGATTCTGATCGTTGAGGAACTGGTTTCGGTCGTCAGCCGCTGCCACGCGCTCTCTGAGGTCGGAGATCCGCTGCTGGCAGGCCGCGAGATGTTTTTCAGAATCCGTTAGGGCCGCACCAAGCTTCTCCCTGTGTTCGGCGTCGCTATCTCGCTCCAGCTGGAGGCGGTCGACTGTCGCTTCCAGCGTTTCTGTTCGCGTTGCCCATTGTGTTATGACGGCCTGGCTCGCGTGCAATTTTTCTTTCAAGTTTTCAGCGTGATCCTGACTGGCCTCATAGCGCTGGTTTATTTGGTCGCGATGTTGTCTCAGCGTGTCGCGGTCCTGTTCGCTGGAACGGAGCTGCTGCGTCAGCTGATCCACCTGACCCTCCAGCCCTGACTGGGTCCTGTGGAACTGGTCCCGTTCATGACGGCGATCCTCGGCAATCTCCTGCTGGTAGTGCTCGAAATGGCTGCGGATATCGCGGTTTTCCTGCTTCATCTCTTGGACGGTTGCAGTGGTCTCACTGAGTTTCTCCTGACTTGCCTCCAGTTTGGACGTGAGTGAGGCCGCCCGGAGCTGTTCCTGTTGAAGAGCGTGGGCCTGGGCATCGCTTTCGTTGCGAAGCGCTTCATTGGCCTTCTCCAGCCCGCAGCGTTGCTCTTCCAGTGACTCGCACCGCTGCCGCACCTCTTCCAGCTCGGTGCGCCATTGCTGTTCCAGCGTCTGGTGCGCTTCGCGCTCCTGCGTAATACGTTCATCGGCCGCGTATTGAGCTCGCTCATGCAGGGCTTTCACGGCGGCCACCAAGTCAGCCGGGAGTCCGTTCAGATCCGCTGCGGCTTCGCTGCCTGATTTCCAACGTTTCAGCATTGGCCCGAGAGTGCTGCGACTGCCGGTACCGAGTTCCGATCGCACCCGGTCGACAGTGGGCTCGTCACCGCGTTGGCGGACGCGTTGCGCAGCGTTGGCGACATCCTGGTAAGTAATTCCGGCGCGGGCCATGACATGCCTCATTTTATCATATAACGTGATATGTAATATTACATTATTTATTCGATAATTAACAAAATTTATTTAAGATGCCTAACGCACGTTAAAGCGCGTTAACGTGCGTTAGTGTGTGGTCTGTTCTATCCTGCTCCTGTAACGCCGGTACATCAGCGGCTCTTGAAAGCACGCCTCGAATTGGAGCGGTCATGGATCCAAAACCCACCGTCAAGTCCACATTACGTAACGCGGAAAAGACCGTATTAGCCGATACGGCTAATCGGTACATCCACATGGCCACCACCGACAACACGCGGCGGACCTACCGTGCGGCCATTCGCAGCTTTGAGCGCTGGGGTGGACGTCTCCCGACACAGCCGGCGACCCTTGCGGCCTATCTGTCCGATCAGGCAGACGCGCTTAATCCTCGCACGCTGGATGTTTACCTGACGGCCCTGGGGCGCTGGCACCAGACTCAGGGATTGCGTGATCCCGCTCGAGACCCCGGCGTGCGCAAAACGTTGGAAGGGATTCGTCGCGCCCATGGTCGGCCGAAACGGCAAGCCCGGGCGCTGCGCCTCGAACACATTGCGGCCTTCCTGGAAACACTCCAGCAACAGCCTGACTCGCTCAAGAAGCATCGTGACTGGGCCCTGCTGCAGGTCGGTTTTTTTGGGGCGTTTCGCCGCAGTGAATTGGTAGCGATTGAGGTGAAGCACTTGTCGTGGGAGCCGGAAGGGCTGGTGGTGACCCTGCCGCGCTCTAAAACAGACCCTCACGGTGAAGGCCTGAAGCGGGCCCTGCCTCGGGGCAACGAGCTGGTCTGCCCGGTCAGCGCCCTCGAAACCTGGCTAGAGCATGCCGGCATTCACGAAGGCCCCGTCTTCCGCGCCGTCAACCGCTGGGATCGGTTGCAATCCCAGGCCCTTTCAGGCGGGTCGGTGAACCGAATCCTGAAAGCGCTTGGGGAAACCTGCGGCCTGGACTTCGTGCCGACCCTGAGCAGTCACAGCTTCCGGCGCGGTCTATCCACCGCCGCCGCGCGGGAAAAGGTCGACTTTGCGCAGATCAAGCGCCAGGGTGGCTGGAAGCATGACGGGACGGTGCGGGGCTACATCGAGGAAGGACAGCAATTTACGGACAACGCCGCAAACACCTTACTGACCAAAGTCGCCAGGTTGATCCGGGACACCGACTAATGGTGAGTGTGGTCGCGGCTGGCTACGCTGCCCGGAAGCACTCAGAATACGATGAACAGGTATCTGTAGTGGCTCACAAAGCTAATCTGTTGGGCCCGCAATTATCCTGAGCAGTGGGACCACATTGGGTGAGAAAGGGCGCCCGGTTGGGCCCAGATTAGCTACGAACCGACCAACCCCTGACCGTCATACTCGACGGTTCCGCAAGGCAGCTGTTCCCGCACCTGCACCACCTGGTCCGTCGTCCAGTTGAGCGACGCTGCAAGCCGCTTAAGAGTGACAGGACGACCCTGGACCAGCTCACGCAATAGCGCCACATGAAGCGTGGCCTCCGCTTCTCCGGTCAGGCCCAGCCGATTCACGATTTCTCGCATATCATTCACGGGGCCTTGCCTTATCCCGCGCAGCAGGATAGTTGTTTGACATCCTTGGTAAACGTTTGAGCGCACAGCTTCAAACCTTCTACCATCGTCAGGTACGGGAACAGCTCATCGGCAATCTCGTTGACGGTCATGCGGGCGCGTAGCGCCATCACCGCGGTCTGGATCAGTTCGCCGGCCTCACCCGCCACGGATTGCACACCCAGTAACCGCCCGCTTTCACGTTCCGCGACCATTTTAATGAAGCCTCCGGTATCAAAGTTGACCAGGGCCCGTGGCACATTGTCGAGGGTCAGGGTACGGCTGTCGGTGACGTAGCCACTTGCCTCGGCGTCGGCCTCGGATAAACCGACGGTTGCAATCTGTGGCTCGGTAAAGACCACCTCCGGCATGGCGCTGAGATCCAGGCGGGCATCGCCGCCGGTCATATTGATCGCGGCCCGGCTACCACCCGCTGCCGCCACATAAACAAACTGGGGCTGATTGGTACAGTCGCCGGAAGCGTAAATGCCCGGCACCCGGGTCTCGAGTTGCTCATTGACGATAACGGACCCGCGATCAGTCTCGACGCCGATAGACTCCAGGTTCAGCCTGTCTGTGTTCGGTGTGCGTCCCACGGCCACCAGCAGCTGATCGGCCCGCAGTTCCCCGGCGTTCGTGTCGAGCACGAATTCCTCGTTGGTATAACTGATCTGGCTCGCCTGGGTGTCATTCAGAACCTTGACACCCTCGGCTTTGAACGCGGTTTGAATGGCCTCGTCAACAGCCGGGTCCTGCCGGGATAACAGTCGACTGCGCGCCAGGATGGTCACCTCGCTGCCCAGTCGGGCAAACGCCTGTGCCAGCTCCACTGCCACGACGGATGCCCCAATGACAATTAGTCGATCCGGAATGGTGTCACTGGCCAGTGCCGTGGCGGACGTCCAGTACGGCGTATCGGACAGGCCCGGAACCGGGGGGATGGTAGGCCGCGCACCGGTACCAATGAACGCTCTGTCAAAGCGTACCTCGCGTTCCGTACCATCAGGTGTAGTAACCTGCACTGTATTGGCATCGATAAAACGGGCCTCACCCCGCAGGACAGTAATCGCCGAATTGTCGTCGAGAATGCCCTCATACTTGTCGCGACGAAGCTCATCGACCCGGGCCTGTTGCTGGGCCAGCAACCGGGGCCGGTCAATGGTCGGCTCGACTGCCGCAATGCCCTCGTCGAACGGACTGCGGCGGCGCAGATGGGCCACGTGAGCGGCGCGGATCATGATCTTCGAGGGCACGCAGCCGACATTGACGCAAGTGCCACCGATGGTACCACGCTCGATCAGCGTCACTCGGGCTCCGCGTTCCGCCGACTTCAAAGCGGCGGCCATGGCACTGCCACCACTGCCAATCACGGCAATGTGCAGATCGTTATCACTCATAAACACTACTCCTGTTTCGCCCCGGACTGTATCAGTGTGGACGGGTAGCCCGCGTTGGTCGTGGCTTGAGTTATTGCGTCGACAGAGGTTTTGTCATCGTAGAAAGTAACCGTCGCATCACGTTCCTCATAGCGGACCTGGACAGAACTCACCCCATCAACTCTCTTGAGAGCGGCTTTGACGGTAATCGGGCAAGCCGAACAGGTCATTCCGGGAACAGACAGGGTCACCGTCTTTTGCTCCGCCAAGGCAGGCATGCTGAACAGCGTAAACAGTACGGCAGTGATCAGGGACTTTCTCATGGTGTATGGCCTCTCAGTAAAATAACGGTAAGACGAAAGGGAATGCCAACGCGATCAGTACGAGCAACGCGACGATCCAGAAAGTGATCTTGTAAGCGGTGCGCACTTGCGGTACTGCGCAGACCTCGCCCGGCTCGCAATCCTGTGCAGGCCGGTATATCCGACGCCAGGCAAAGACCATCGCCACCAGAGCAGCACCAATAAACCACGGCCGGTAAGGCTCCAGAGCGGCAAGATTGCCGATCCAGGCACCGGAAACACCAAGGGCGATCAGGACCAGGGGGCCAAGACAGCAGGCCGATGCGAGCAATGCTGCGACCCCGCCTGCAATTAATGACCCGCGACCGGATTTGGACTCTGATTTCAACTCTGACATTGCGACGGTTCCTTTCATGACTTTGCTGGCTATCTTCAAAATACTTCCGTAGTCGGCTACGGAGTCAAGCCCCACACTCCTATAAAATGTTCAGCACTCTTGACCCCGTACCGTGGTACGGGCACTAATCTTATTATTCGGATCTACTGGGTGGGAGTTCTGCCATGACAGACATGACCATTGGCAAAGTGGCTGACGTGGTGGGTGTTGGTGTCGAGACGATTCGTTTTTACGAACGCCGCAAGCTCATTGAACAGCCGCCACGTCCCAGGGAAGGTGGCTATCGGATTTACTCGGACGCCACGGTAAGGCGACTGCATTTTATTCGTCGAGCGCAAGAGCTGGGCTTCTCACTGCGTGAGATCGCTGAGCTGCTCGCGTTGCGTGATGCCGAAAGCAACCAGGCAGACGCAAGTGATGTACGCCAGCGGGCGATGGCAAAGCTGCACGACGTAGACCAGAAAATTGAACAGTTACGGCGAATCCGCCAGGGGCTGGCGGCACTTGTGGACTGTTGTCCCGGACAGGGGCCGTTGCAGTGTTGTTCCATATTTGACGCCCTGGAGCAGAATGCGGGGCCTACAGGCGAGCCGATCATAAGTGAGGAGACAGACATGCAGACAATCAGGCTTTCAATCGGCGGCATGCACTGCGGTGGGTGCGAGGAAATTGTTCGTCATGTTCTCGAACAGCAAACCGGCGTCAAGGGGTGTTCCGTCTCCCATGAAAGCGGTGAAGCCCGGGTGGCAGTTGACGAATCAAGGATTTCGGACGAACAACTTGCGGAGGCTGTGCGTGGTGCGGGGTACTCCGCAAACATCATGAACACGACAGAATAACCCCTTGGAATTCTCGGCGGCCTTGCCCTTGGCCGCGAGCCTCGGGTTACTGGCCTTCGTTGAGCCTTGGTCCGCGGGTAGGGGGCCGGGCCGAAAGTTTCGGGAATAAATCCCGGCCCGGTGACGCCTTTGGCTTCACAGATCGTTTTCGACCGGTGCTTTGCTGGCAAGAGGTCTTGCCAGCACATGAGTCCGGCCGAACTTCTTTTAGCCTTTGGAGTTTGTAATATGCGTCCACCGATCCCCCATGCCATCACATCATTCGTCGCCGCAACCCTGCTCAGTGTCAGTGTGCCCGTGAGCGCGGCGGAAAACACCCGCTTTGAGCGCGGCAGCGAGGTGTACAACCAGCAGTGCGCTGCCTGCCATCAGGCTCAGGGTCAAGGCATACCGGGGTCGTTTCCCCCGCAAAAAAACCACACCGCTCAAATGTACAATGCCACTGACGGTATCGGTGGCCGCCGCTATCTGGGGCATGTGCTGCAGTACGGCCTGACCGGCCCCATCAAAGTCGACGGCACAAGCTACAACGGCAACATGCCGGCCTGGGGCGGTGCGCTCACTAACCAGCAAATGGCGGATGTGCTGAATTACGTGCTGACGGCGTTCGGCAATGAAAAGCGGGTTGCTGGTGAGTTTCAGCCCTACACCCCTGAAGAAATCGAAGCGATTGCGGGTAAGGACCTGTCCGGCAAGGATGTTTACCAGCTGCGGCAGACCCTGCTGGGCCAATCGCCTGAGCAGTCGCGGACCAAAGCCACTCCCGTGCGGTCGGCGCCCGAACTAAGCCTGGAAAAGTCCATTCGCGACCCTCTGTATGTGGCGGTCCAGAACAGCGGCATCGTGAAAGTCCTACCCTCAAAGCAGGCCTGGCCCGGCGTCGCGGGCGCTCACTACAATGCCCTGAGTCCTGATGGTTCCCGGCTGATGGTGTCCGGCTTCAAAACCGGCAATGTCTACGTTTTGAATACCGCCAGCGGTGAGGTGATGGCCAGCGTACCGATCGGTGAGGTGGCCCAGGGCGTAAAAATCTCACCGGATGGCCGTTACGGCCTCGCCGTGGCGCCGACCCAAGGCGACGTTGCGGTGATCGATATGAATACCCTTGAACTGGTCAGGAAAATTCCAGTGGGCAAGGTACCCCACAACCTCGTTTACAGCGCCGACGGCACACTCGCCTACGTCACGCTGCAGGGCGAAGGCGCGCTGGCGGTAGTGGATATGCGGGCCCTGGAAAAACAGCGTCAGATCCCCACTCCGGGTCTCAAGACGCCTCACAACATTGACATCAGCGCCAACGGTCAACGGCTATGGCTGCGCGACTTTACCGGCAACGTGGGGGTACTGGACCTGGCTAGCGAAACCATGCTGAAAACTTTTAAAGTGGGTAGTGGCCATGGCGGCATCGACGTGGTGCCTGGCGAGCAATACGTCGCAACCGGTGCGATTTCTGCGTCCGTGGTCACTATAATCGACTCCGAGAGCCTTAAAATTGTCAAAAATGTCGACGTGGGCGTTGGCCCCCACGGCGTTCGGGCAAGCCGCGATGGCCAGTTCATTTACGCGTCGGTCACGGCGGATAACCACATTGCCGTTATTGATACCCAGTCCCTCGAGGTGGTCCGCCGGGAGCCGGTTGGAGGCCAGTTCCCCTTCTGGCTCGCGGTACCGGGCAATCCATAAAAAAGTCGGGAATAAAAGGCGACCCGGTGACGTCCTCCAGTGAAGTGACCATAAATAGGTAGCGGGCAGCCCCATGCGCAGCACCGGAAGCAGGCAGCAATTCGACACACTGGTACGGCCCTGGCGCTACCGCCTGTACGGTGTTGCGCAACGCCAGGCCCCCTCACAGGAAATGGCGGAGGACTGGACCCAGGAGACCTTGCTCCGGGCCTGGCGGGACTTTGACCAACTGGACGATCACGTGGCGGCCTACGCCTGGCTGCTAAGGATTCTCAACCGGGTGGTTGCCGATGACTATCGGCGGGATGGGCGCCGGCAGCAACTGGCTCCGGTGCTGACCACCGGTGACGCGGTGTTGAATGAGTATCCCTGCAGTGCCCCGGGCCCCTTCGATCAGCTCCTGAAAAACCAGAGCGATGCGCAGGTCATGGCTGCGGTTCACGCCCTGCCGGACAGCTTTCAGCAGGTCATTCTGTTGCGGGACTTTGAGGAGCTGAGCTATCAGGATATCGCACAAATTCTGGACCTGGCACCGGGGACGGTCATGAGTCGCCTGTCACGCGCGCGGCGCCTGCTCGCTAAGCGACTGATCAAGGCAAGCCCGAGGTCCCTGGCTGCCAGCCACACAAAATACACATCGGTGAATTCCCATGAGTGATCTCAAAAACACAGACGCCCACGAATGGTCCGACCTGCACGCCGAAATCCAGGATTGGCTGGCGGGCTATGCCGATGGTGAGTTGGATGAGCATCACACCGCCCTGGTCGAGGCCCATCTTGCTGGATGCGAGACCTGCCAACACGATGTTGAACGTCAGCGAATTCTTTCCGAACGACTGCAGATGATACCCACTCCGGGACTGTCCGCCGATTTTGACGGGCGGCTCGATATCGCCCTTGCGAACGCCCCCGCCGGTGGCAAGCGCCCATCCGGTCGTCGCCGCATGACGAATCTGAAACGCTGGCTGAGCAGCCTTCGCCCGTCGGTTGTGATTGGCAGCGGCGGTTGGGCCGTTGCCCTGGTACTGGCAGCGGTACTGCTGATGCCCAGCCTGACGCCGGATAATATCAACAGGATTCCCATGGTCAGTGACGTGCTGAGCGATTATCAGCGTGTCGCCCTTGAGGAACTGCCTCGCCAGGCCGGCGGCTCGGAAGTGTCTCCGCCATTGCCGTGGGCAAACAGCCGGGTGCTGGCAACCTGGATGACCCGAGTGGGGGGCGAGCCTGCCCAGGCGTACGCCATGCGCCAGGGTAACAGCCTAGTCATCCAGTATCGTATCTCGGAGCGCGTATTCTTCCGGGATCCGGATGTGCGACAGGCGGTGGCCCGAGCCGGCGACTTTCGTACCCGGGCCGATCAGTTGGAGGTGCTCGGGCTACCCATGGAGGACTCGGGATTGCTGGTGGTTGCGCCAGCCGGGAATATGCCGGCGGTAAGCGAAGCCACGACGGGGGCCTCCTGACACGCTGTCAACGGTGATTATTTGACCATGACCTACTACACTGAATCAAAATCAGGTTTGTCACGAATTCATGGCACCGATGACCACCGTCGGCAAGTGCAGGTCGCGATGTCCTACCCGGTCGGCGCTATGGCGGATCGCCTCGGCCATCTCCCCATGCTGGTCGGCGGGTATGTTCTGGGAACGCTCACGGCCGTTTTGACAGCACTGGCCTTCTGGCTTTCGGTAGACAGCGTGCCGCTGCTCGCCGTCATCTTCTTCGTCGCTGGCTTGTACGTCACTGTCGAGGAAGCGTTGGAGTCCACGGTGACAGCCGAAATGGTGCAGGCCGACACCCTGATGATCAGCTATGGTGCGCTGGGGACGGTCAACGGGACGGCCAAGTTCGTCTCCAGCGCCACGGTCGGTTTGGTGTGGACCGCAGTCTCGCCGACTCTCGGCTTTGGCTTGGCGGCCCTGCTGATGGCGGCCGGGACATTGGCTATGCTCCGCGTCCGTAATGCGTAGCGTACAGAGACACTTACTATGACAATAAAACTGGTTTCGAACGCCAAGCAATGGGCACGAACCATCAAGCGTGACGTACACGCGGTCTGGCTTTCCGCTCGTGATCCCTGCACCCCGTGGTTCGCAAAGGCGCTTGCGGTGGTTGTCGCGGCCTATGCTGTCTCGCCCATCGACTTGATCCCCGACTTCATTCCCGTGCTCGGCTACGTGGATGACATCATCATCGTGCCGCTCGGAATCATGCTGGTCGTGAGGCTTATCCCGCCAGAGGTAATAAGCGAGCACCGAGAAACCGCCGCCAAAGCCACCGAGCGTCCGGTAAGCCGCATGGCAGCGGGGGTATTTATCACCCTATGGATCGTCTGTGCAGCCCTTCTAAGCGCCATCTACTTGTGATTAATTATAAACACCGGGAGGGCGAGTTGTACTTGGCGGATGACGCTGGCCACTGCCCAATTCTGGGGGCCGCGCACGCTCTCCAAGAATTTACCCCGGAGAACATCATCCAGGCCAGCACATACAATGGTGACCGCATAATTGTTGCTCACCTTCGTCCTCCGTTACCCAGCATTGAAGTGTGAGCCATGATAAATTATCCGAGTGTCATACATGACGCTATTGCGCATCTCATTTGAGATACGGTCAAGCTGTGGCCATTAGAAAATGGGTATCCGGATTAATTGGTTGACGATCCCTGTAGGCCCACCGATATCTTAATTTTCCCAGAAGGTTGATAGATCGACACCGAAGTTCTTCTCGGGCTCGGGTAGACCCATGCCGTAGGTCATGGTGGCCTTGCCCAGGAAGGGGGATTCCTTGGTCTGCGGCACCTTCTTCTTGTGCTTGGTGGTGTAGAGCATCCGGGCCCGCATCACCTCGAATGAGTAGCCCCGGCCATCGCGGTTCTTGTCCTTGGCCAGCCGGTTGATCGACTCCGTGAAGGCATTGGTGACTGGGATGTCGTCAATCCAGGCAGCCAGCGCCTGCTCAGCATCTCGCCGGCTGGCACAGTCCCAGATGTGGTAGAACCGCTCCTTGTGCTCGTAGGCTGCCAGGAGCTGGGGGAAGGCCCCCATTCAGGTTTCCATGATGAGACGTTCGCGGTCGGAGACGTCGTGAGCCCGCTTCAGCAAGGTCTTCCGGTCACCCTTGAGGGTTCGGCGTTGGTTGGCCTTCAGCTCCTTCCTGAGCCCCTTGCGGACCTTCTCCAGGGCTTCGTTGGCCATACGCACAACATGGAACTTATCGACCACGATGCGGGCCTGTGGCAGCGCCGCCTGGACGGCACGGCGATATGGCTTCCACATGTCCATGCTGACGATCTCGATCTTGTCGCGCTCGGTCATGCTCATGAGCCGCTTCGTCACTGCCTCCTGCTGACGACCGGGCAGCAGGTCTAACAAGGTACGCTCCTCCAGGTTGGTCAGGATGCAGAGGTAGCGGCGGTTCAGGTACAGCTCGTCGATACCTAGGTAGCGGGGTGTCTCGAAGCGGTGCGCACTTGCGGTACCTCGCAGACTTCGCCAGGTTGCCGATCCAGGCACCGGAACCCCCCAGGGCGATCAGGGCCAAGGTGCCCAGACAGCAGGCCGACGCGAGCAGGCTGCAACCCCGCCTGCGATTAACGACTCGCGACCGGATTGTGACTCGGAATTCAACTCTGATATTGCAATTACACCTTCTACGGCCTTGTTCGATAGGTTAAGCTTGAGGCCGTAGTCAACTACGGAGTCAAGGCAAATGCCGGATGAAATGAACTCATTGACCATCGGGGGGCTGGCTAAGGCGGCGAACGTCTCAGTTGAGACCATCCGCTACTACCAGCGACGTGGGTTAATACCTGAGCCCCAGCGTCCTCTCGGGGGTATTCGACGCTACGGTCCCAGCGATATCGGCAGGTTGAGCTTTGTGAAAACATCGCAGCAGTTAGGCTTCAGTCTCGATGAGGTCAGCGACCTGCTCCGACTCGAAGACGGCACCCACTGCCAGGAAGCCAGCACTCTCGCGGAGCGCAAGTTGCACGACGTACGTGGGAAGATCGAAAAGCTACAGCAAATTGAGGTTTTACTGAGCGCCATGGTTGATCGGTGCTGCGCCCAAGAGGGCAATATCTCGTGCCCCTTAATTGCGTCATTACATGAAGGGGTTGGGCGAAAATTTTGTACCTACCCTAGCCAGAGTGGGCCCCCTGCCAAACCTCAGTGACAAAGGGCAACCCCGCAGGCCCTCAGAATGTCCAGTGTGACCAGCAGAGTACGGCGGGGAAGTTTTTGGGCAACAGCCCCAAACAGAGGTGCTATTAGGGCGTAGGCAATCATCTTCAGGGCCAGCGCAATGCCGAGCACCTGGCCCGCACTGCCGCCCGTCAGTCATGGGCCAGCGGCGCCAGCGCCACCGTCGTTAGCCCGGTCCCTGCCAGAGCGATTAGCTGGGCACTAGAAAGGCGTTGGTAGGTGTGAATGATCAGTGGGGGGGGAAAGATGCTCAATGGCCATAGCTCGAATCAGTCTGCGGTGTGGTGTAACGATTCAATAAATCGGGGAACCGGCGATCGATGACCGAATAATCCCGTAACGTAAAGCGAGCGTGGCGTTCACAAAATAACGGGCGGTTCCTTTGGTCTTGACGAATTGCTGCCTACTATAAGCAATGCCCCCCTCAAGAGCGAAAGTACTGTGGGCTAATGCCTTTCACTGGAACCCCATAGCGAAGGACTGCGTATGAGTAGCCTCCATGAAACCGCCTATCCGCGATTGAAGGCGGTGGTCTCGGATCAAGAACTGGCAGAAATTTATACACCCTCTACCCAGGAACGATCCTTTGCCCGAAAGCACGGTCGAACTCCGGCTGCTCGTGGCGCCCTACTCATTCTCCTGAAAACAGTGCAGCGTCTGGGCTACTTTGTCCATCTCAAAGCCGTTCCCCAATCCATTACAACGCACATTCTGGCGTGCGACGACCTTTCACATCTCGCATTGAGCCAGCTCAGGGTCTACGACCGCAATGGCGGCGCCCGTCAGCGGATGCTGGAGACGGTTCGTCAACAGGTGGGCATCAAGGCGTTCACCGTTGAAGGCAAGGCAATTGTACGGGAACTAGCGCGTGAAGCGGCCACCACCAAGCAGGACCTGGCGGACATCATCAATGTGGTGATTGAAGAGCTGGTGCGCCAGCGTTTTGAGTTACCGGGTTTTTCAACGTTGCAACGGACCGCGCGTCAGGCTCGCAGCACGGTCAATACCGGTTACTTTCGGACGCTCAATGTGGGTTTGACAGCGCATCAAAAAAACGAATTTGACCAGTTGCTGCAAGTGCCGGATGATTCCCCTCATACCAGTTGGCATAAGTTGAAACAGGAACCCAAAAAGCCGACCAATACGGAAGTGAAGAAGTATCTTCAGCACCTGGAATGGCTTCAGGGTTGGTGTCAACAATTGCCCGCTGTTGATCACATTCCCGCCGCCAAATATCACCACTTCATACTGGAAGCACGAGCGCTGGGCGCGGCCAACATCAAGGCCATGCAAAGCACCAAACGCTACGCTTTGATGGTTCTGCTGGTCCATGCCCAATTGCGTCGCGCGATGGACGATGCGGTCGACATCTTTGTTCGCAAGATGCGCAACATCAAGACCAAGGCAGAAGCCAACCTGAACCAGTATCACCTGGATCACATGAAACGCATGGACAGGCTGGTGGCTCAACTGCGTGACGTACTGACCGCCGTCCAGGAAGCGCCAACGGACTCCGAGCGAGGTGCCCGAGTGGCGGCTGCCATCCAGAGCGATCCTGATGAATTACTGGCAGAGTGTGAGGAACACATGGCCTATGCTGGCAATAACTTCATCCCGTTCATGCTGCAACCCTACCGCCCGTTACGCCCCCTGTTATTCAATTGCCTTGAACTACTGGATCTGGCGGCAACCAGCCACGATCAATCTTTGATTGAGGCGATTGCGACTCTGAAAAAGCACCGGCACAGCCGTAAGGAATGCCTTGTGCTCAGTACTCAACCCGTCGACGTGTCTTGGCTACCGGAGCGTTGGCGCCGTTTGGTATTGGGGTCGGGGCCAAGCCAGCTACCGCCCGGCATGGTCTACCGGAAGTATTTCGAGCTGGGCGTACTGACACAGGTGAAGCGTGAACTGATTTCCGGCGATCTCGCGGTCGCGAACAGCGACCAGTATAGTGACTACCGCGATCAGCTGGTGGATTGGAAAGTCTATGATGCCCAGATAGCGGACTACAGTGCGATGATTGATATCGAATCCGATCCAGCCGCTTTTGTGGCACAAGCCCACTCTCGGTTGAGCGAAACGGCCGACCGCATTGACCGTGGCTTCCCGGAGAATGAATACGCCGTCTTCCATGGTGAAGAGCTGGTGATCCGGAAGCACCGTCGTACGGCGCCTCCGGATGGGTTAGCTGAGATCGACAAGCAGTTATCCCAGAATTTGCCCGAAAAGAATATCCTCGACATCCTGGTGGAAGCCGAAAAATGGCTGGGCCTCCACAAACGCTTTGGACCACTTTCCGGGTTTGAGAGCAAGCTGGAAGACCCCCGTACCCGCTTTGTTTCGACCTTGTTTTGCTATGGCTGCAATCTCGGGCCAACTCAGACCGCCCGATCCATCACGACACTTAATCGCCGGCAGGTGTCCTGGCTCAACCTGCGGCATGTCACCGAAGAGCGCTTGGAGCAGGCCATTGTGCAGGTTATCAATGCCTACAACCGCTACCGGCTGCCGCGACACTGGGGAACTGGCCAGCGGGCTGCCGCCGATGGCACAAAATGGAACCTGTACGAACAGAATCTGCTATCGGAATACCACATACGGTACGGTGGCTACGGCGGGGTGGGCTACTACCACGTCTCCGACAAATACATCGCGCTGTTCAGCCACTTCATCCCTTGCGGCGTTTATGAGGCCATTTACATCCTTGACGGGCTAATCAAAAACGATTCCGATATCCAGCCTGACACCTTGCATGGCGATACTCAGGCGCAAAGTGCGCCCGTCTTCGGGTTGGCTTACCTGCTGGGTATCAACCTGATGCCCCGCATCCGGAATCTGAAGCAGCTGGTGTTCTACAAGTCTGACAAACGCCAACGGTATGAGCACATCAATGCTTTGTTCAGCGAGACTATCAACTGGAAACTGATTGAAACCCATGTGCCGGACATGCTCCGGGTGGCGCTATCGATTAAGGCTGGAAAAATCGCACCGTCCACGGTACTGCGACGTTTAGGTACCGCAAGCCTCAAGAACAAACTCTACTTTGCTTTCCGGGAACTGGGGAGGGTCGTTCGGACAACCTTTCTTCTGGACTACATTGGCAGCGTGGAGTTGCGGCGAACCATTCATGCGGAGACGAACAAAACGGAAGAGTTCAACCAGTTCGTGAAATGGCTGTTCTTCGGCGGCGAGGGGGTGATCGCCGAGAATATCCGTCACGAGCAACGGAAGGTGATCAAATATAACCACTTGGTGGCCAACCTGGTCATTCTTCACAATGTGGAGTCGATGACGTTAACCCTTAAAGATCTCAAAGAGCGCGGTCATCATATTGATCACGATATTCTCAAAGGGCTGGCCCCATACCGCACGGACCATATCAACCGATTTGGCGATTATACGCTTGATTTTGATCGGCAGGTTTCACCCATGAGCTACAACGCCAAAATAATTTAAATACAATAGGTTAAGGCACATTTTGGAGGATTTCGTCAGAATCGTTGCCGACCCTCTATTGGTGCCAGGACGCTGCCCAGTCTGAAGCCAGGCACTAACCCTGATCAGGGGGAAAATCACAACCAAAAGGGAGCAATTGGATGTTTGATCACTTGATTATGCCACCCCGCGCAGGATATGCGGTCATCACTACCAACGATTTCATGGTCATTGTCCGTGATACGGGCGATATTGTTAGTGTCCTAGAGGACGCCGATGCAGTTCTTGAGCACTTGAGCTTAACGATCCCGGGCGGGCTGCGTCGCAAGCGAGTCTATGTCGAGTCCGCACCAAGCGCATCAGATTTTTACGAGGTGATGCATGAAAGCGGGGATTTGCTCGATATTGTTATGTGCTCTGCAGACCAGGCTGATTATTTGCAGCAACACATTGCCAGCTTAGAGGGGGGCCCCGGAAATGGCTGATTCACTAGCGATGATTCCTTATAACGTCACTGGGGGCCTTGCTGAAGCATCGAATTCTTTGACAGAGGCCAAGGGAAACCCCGCGCTCTCTTACCTTATGGGGCTTGGCTCCCGCCGTAGCCGGGTCACGATGCGATCTCACCTCCAGCAAGTTGCCTACCTTAGCGGCGGTCATGACATTAAGAGTTGTCCGTGGCATATGATCCGGCGCGAACATGTGCGCTCAATCATCGAGATGATGAGTGAACTGGGCAAGGCTCCATCCACTATTAATACTGCATTGTCTGCTATGAAAGGTGTGGCGCGTGAGGCTTGGGTTGCGGGTCGCATGGATAGTGAGAGCCACCATCAGATCAGCGATCTCAAGTCTGTCAGGGGCTCAAGGTTGCCGAAGGGCGTACACCTTGATGATGTAGCTATCCAAGCCCTTTGTTCCGCATGCGAAACAGACGAGACCCCCAAAGGGGAGAGAGATGCCGTGTTACTCCACTTACTGGTCAACACGGGGCTGCGTCGATCGGAGAGTGTATCCATAGACATCGAGATGATTGACCGCGGCCGGCAGTCGATCAGGATTCTGGGCAAAGGTAACAAGGAACGCCTCGTCTTTCTGCCCAATGAAACGTTCCTGAAAGTCATGGCATGGCAATCCCGGTTGGGGCGGGATGTCGGGCCTCTTTTCCCTAGAGTGCGCCGACATGGTGTGATTACTGATCTTCGTATTACTGACCAAGCTGTGTACTTCATCATAAAAGAAAGGGCCGTTCAGGCGGGCATTAAGGAGTGCGCGCCTCACGATTTTCGCCGCACCTTCGCTACGAATATGCTAGATCGAGGTGTCGACGTTCTCACGGTGCAATACGCTCTAGGCCATACCAACCTAGTCACCACACAACGCTATGACCGAAGTGCGGAAAGGCGCCTGGAGGAGGCGATGAAAAGAATATGAAACAACAGAGCAGTGCTTCACCCCAAGCTATGGGTGTCATCTAACAGTGACATAACGTTCAACACCAGCCACGATGGCCTAGCTGGAAAGATAACCGTGACGCTAACGCCAGGTCAGCTCGAGGTGTTCTGGAGCGATCCGGCTGCAGCTTTTGCCAGTGTCTATGGTATTACCCGGGGAGACTGCCTCGCCTGGCAAGCAGCCGGGTACATGGCGCAGTGTGCCGAGCTGACCACGAAGGGGTGGCAATGCCGGAACCCAGTCCATGGTGGCCATCCTGTAGCAACCCCAGATCGATGGGTAGCCATGCGCGGCAAATACAGCCTAATTCATCAGGAAGGGGTCAGCAAATGACTGGTCAGCGAGAAGTAAACGGTTTATGGAGCATCGGACCTCTCTACTCCCGTCACCCTGCGACCGACCCTCGAGATGTTTTCGTTGGTGGGAAGAACCCCAGCCAAGCGGAAAGTGATTTTGAGAATGGCATCGCTCGCATGGGTGGGTTTTGGCGCCAGCCATCTTATGTGGGGGCCTATCTGACTGCAGCCTCTTTGCTCGTTGAGCAAGGGCAGGCACGTGGTAGCTTCGATGAGATAGGATTACCAGCTTTTTATCTTCAGCGTCACGCTGCGGAGTTGATTCTTAAAAGGCTACTGCAGTGGTGTTTTGAGATTATTGAATGTCGGAACCAGATCAAACCTGGGCAGGCTATTATGATTACAAATCGGCATCGCCGTTCTCTAAATAATGAGCATGACCTGCGGAAAATTCTGAATAGTCTGAAAAAGGCAGCCAAGCTAGCCGATGAGAAAATTCCTCCAGAGTGCTTGGCACAGCTAGTTGAAACCATCAGCTCTGTGGAGGCTTCACCGCACTGGTCCCGCTACCGAGTTGATTCTCGCAGCACACAGAAGAAGCTATGGGAAACCACGGAGATAGTTATTCCAGTTGCAAGCCTTCAGACCCAATTGGATCTTGTCGCCAGTGACGTGCTGGCGCGTAGCCTTGAGCAGGAATGTTATGAAAACGAGCTGTATAGTACCTGGGCTGGATTGACGTCAGCCTTAGAGGGATCACAGTAGCCAGCTCAGTCAATCGGCTTGTCGGCTATTCATATCGTACATTGACAGTTCTCACGGGGTTCGTATGGCTGGTCGCCAAAACTGAAACCCTGTAATTTCCGACGCCATCTGATCAATGAATTGATCTGCTGAATTTGTCATGAATTCCGTAATTAACCAGTTCGATGTGCCGTAGAGATGTCTCTCTAGGCCATTAGGATCGTAACGGGCTAATTCGCTCAGCCGATGCATCGCAGCAAATATAATGGTAAGACCGTGGCGCTCAGATGGTGGGTTGCTGCTCAGATTTCGTTTGATGTACCACAAGTCGCGATTCCCAGAGATAGGAACTATGATCCGACGAGTCTTGCTGTGATATGTGCCTAGCCGCTTTTGGGCCAAGAGTTTTTCAGCCTGTGGGGCTTTACCTCGCCACCAATTGAAGCGCTTTTTTCGGCGAATATATGTTCTACCGTCTTCAGTGAACCATTCAAAAGAGTGAGGGATATTTCTGAGCATCCGACCATCTGCATATCTGGGCGACACTTCAGCCTGGAACCAGCATTCACGAGCCTTGGGGTCTGGATGTTTTACGTAGCAAGCACTTTCTAACGGTATGAAGAGCTCTGGGGCCGACCTGAAGGTATGCAAGAATGCTCTATGCACAAAAGGTACATTCCAGAGTAAGTCTTTGAGGTTGTACTTTTCGGCGGTGTGCGTGACGGTGCTTTCGCCGAGATACGTACACAAAGCTGGCAAGATACCGCCAGACTTAAAAGTTATGGCCTCATTAGCCAAGCTAGCCTTGGCTTTTGCTGGCCTATCTCCGGTTACACCATGATTCTCTGCATGTGTGGCGCCTCGAACCACCAGAAGAGCTTTGGTTGCGTTCAAAAAAGAGTAATAAAGGGACAGTGGCGACGCTTCAACATCCATATACTTAGCGGCTTCATGGAACCTTCGTGCCTGTGACCAGAAGGATAGTGCCTCACTCTTATTCTGTCGCTTAAGCCAAAGCTCTACGAAGCTCCATGGATCTCTTGTGAGTACGCTCTCAGATGCGAAGTCAGGGTGGTTGATAGCTTTGTGCATCCATACCCGACGATTGCCAATTTTAATATTTTCTCCAAGCACTTTCGCTCCTTAAGAGGCTGTACTGCGGGATATTAGGCTAAAATCTGTAGTATGTTTGGTCGTCATCAGCCTTAGCGAGCCTTTTAAGTTAGTTTCGTTCTCATTCATTTATGATTTTAGCTTTCGCGGGCCTGTGAACCTCGTCAGTTTCTGGCTAAGCATCATGCCAGATGTTACACCCACCAAGCCAATCCCTGTTCTGATCGACCAGTCATGATCAAACTTTACTAGCAATAAACCTGTAAATAGCATGAGGCACATCACTACAATATTGCGATTCCAGTCAAGACGATATGGGCCGAGATCATGACAATGAAAATACTGCTCCTGACTGTCCTTGGCCATTCGAGCGAGATGAGCCTGCAGATCAAGAGTCCTATCGATTTCCTTCCGTGTTCTGGCTGGTCGATGAAGCCGGCGCTCGTAAATCGCCAATCGCACCATCTTTTCATCTGGTAGATGATCTATATTCTGCCAGCTCGTTGTCTTTACGCCGTAAGCATCAAGTATTTTCCTTGCAATGTTCGGACGCCGCAGTACCTGAATGTAGCGACCATCGAGCATTGCTAACCATTCGTCACGTTCATCGCTGGGCTCAATTATCGTAATTCGAGATGGAGCTGGATAATCAGCTTCCTGAACCCACGCTGCTATAGCCGGTTGATCATGCGATCGCATAAAAGCGACCCTGTGTTTTCCCTCATGAGCAATGAATATCCCAAGTGGCTTGTACCAGACATATAAGGCGTTATCCCTTGAGCCAAAGTAGGTCGCGTAGCGCTCGATCCTATTCACCACCTCCTCTGGTGGCACGTTCTCAGGATGCCCTTTGATGCTTGCCCCAATAACATGTTTTGGATCTACAAAGGCTCGATAAGCCTGTCCATTCTGGTCTTCCCAGTTTAAAAAAGGTATCAGCACAGCTATTAATGAATCTGGGTGTAGTGCGCAGGTTCCTCGATCATTGTCCACTATGTCATTAAGCAACGGTTGCCCAATTGTCTTACGTGCGTATCTATCCAGCTCGACCTTAAAAGTAGCAAGCTCTTTAACTACGTCTTCATGACCAATTGAAACAGGTTGCTTGATGAGATTCAGTGGGGGATGGTCGGGTTCAGGCACTGCTGATGACTCCGTGTTGACTGGCTCAGAAAGGTGGGGCTGGTTTGACATAATTCGGGGAGCTATTTGCTCCCCGGGTGTCAGCTGGCTAGGAAGTGCTGTCTCCAAAATGCACTCGAAAGGAGTTTGGGTCCAAGATTCCCCAGCCTTCAAGTGCGTAATAGCCCATTGCACCTTCAGGTGAGCTAGGGTCACGAATAAAGAGGATTTTTACCTTAAACTCTTCCCGGATCGAAGTCAGCTGCCGTTTAACCGTGCCAGCCGGGATGCCCGTAGCTTCAGAGATGTCCTGAAGGCTTGGGCGATCCATGTGGTCAATAGCACGGATAATGTCGTATTTTCGCTGTGTGTCACGCGATAGGCTCGGCATAGAGGTCAGTCCTCACCCTCGACACCAAGTAGCTGAACGTCAGAGACTCTTACCCTCAGTGTGTCTTTTTCATCATTATCTAGTCGAACCCAGCAATAGCCAGGCTCATGATCGATACGATCAGTCTGTAGCATGCCACTACGTTGTGCGCCCTTCACGGTAACGCCTACCACGACCCGAGCCCGGGTGGGCTCCTTTGCCATTACTGGCGCTGGTGTATCAAGTTCGGCGCCAGCAGCCTTTTTAGGCTGGGGTTGCTCAGTATTAGTGGCCGATTTAGGTCTCGGTGGCTTTTCCTGTGCAACATCCCCCTTACCAAGAGAGGAGTCATCTTTCTCGTTAAACTGGGGCGGCATTGCGGGCTGGACATCATCAACAGTGTTCCCCATGCCAGAGTTTCCAGCGGAGGGGGATGAGTCGAATCCGCTCAGTGGTGGCTGGTCATCATTCGTCCCTAGAGCTGGCGCTGGAACCTGAGCCTCCATGGGAACTGTTTCAGGGTCTTCAGCCAGAGTGCCACCCTTTGCCTGTTTCAGCAGCTCACGGCAGGCTTTTCGGCTGATTCCGTCTACTAAGGCCTTTTCGCAAATGCGTTCAGCCTTCTCTGGCGCAATTTGATAAATCTGCCTGAGCGAATTCAGCGATTCGGGGTCAGCCGTGACATCTTCCTCGTATAGCTTCTGTACGCATTCGGGGAGCTTGAGCAGCGATAGGTGCTGCGAGATATAACCACGCGATTTACCTAGACGCTTAGCCACATCGACGGCCTTCCACTTAGCGTCAATGAATTTCTGAATCCCCTTGGCGATTTCCATCGGAGTCAGGTTTTCCCGCTGAATGTTTTCAATCAGCTCGCCGGCTGTTTCGTCCAGCTCCTCCTGGTCCTTTTTGTTGACGATCGCCTCAACCGGCACACCGGCCAGTTTACATGCACGCCAACGGCGCTCACCTTTCTGAATTCGATACTTACCGTTAGCATCCTTAGGAGATACGATGATCGGCTGTTCCTGGCCATGCGACTTAATTGAGTCGGCTAGCTCCTCAATACCGCCGAATTTCTCTCGGACTTGGCCATTTTTCGGCACCACTTCAGCTGTATCCAGCACCAATACTTCCTTGGCGCCTTTAGAGCGGCGTGAGAGGCTTTGCAGGTTGTCTAGTTGTCCTAATGCCATGTCAGCCCACCTTTTCCATGAGTTCTTCGATAACTGCACGGATCTCTTTGCCAGCCTCTCGTGCCGATGTCTTTTTTATGCTCCAAACGGGTACGCCATTGAGGTTGGCCACGTCGAGTTGCCCTCTAACGCCAATCTCAGATTTGTAGACCAGATCCGGCACCGCCTTGCGAAGCTCATCTCGCGTGATCATGTCCTCCTCGAAACCGCGTTTGAGGTTATTGATCACCATCCCGGTGTTTTCCAACTCGGGATTCAGCTCCTCCTGAACGCTTATGATCGTGTTCAGCAGACCCTCTACGCCATCCAGTGCGAAACCACTTACTTGCACCGGACAAATGACATGAGTGGACATAGTGAGTGCAGCTACTAGCTTACGGCCCAAACTAGGGGGGCAGTCGACAAGCACGTAATCGTAATTATCCAGTATGCCGCTAGCCTTCAGGTTTGTGATCGGGTTGACCACACAGTTGAGCGGTAGGGACTCAATCTCAGATAGCTCTGGATCGTTCTTGGTTGTCCAAATCAGATCCATTCCGCGCACGCACTTCATCGGTTTGATTTCATGCATGTTCTCATCGAACAACCGGACTGATGGTGTGCCTGTATAGGTTGCCTCATCGCTCTGGCTCAACCGGCTAGAGGTGTTGCCCTGTGGGTCGAAATCAACTGCTAGTACGCGATAGCCCGCCTCCACGAGGTAGAAGACTGTTTGAAGGCAAATGGTCGATTTTCCGACCCCGCCTTTCTGATTGGAGAAACTGATTATTTTGGTCATGGAGTTCCCGGTAGCCGACCTGGAAAAAGACAGGTTGAGAATGTCCTTGTGCAAACGGCGGCGATCCTTGCCAAGTTACGCATGCGAAACATGATAATCCACATAAACTGATACGGCAAATAGTATAAACCGATCTATCTAGCGCATAAAAAAGGCCTGGACAGAGCCAAGCCAAAGACAGGATATGAGTAGGGTTCAGGCTGCTTTAGATGCCTGAACAGCATCCTCAGGGGTATCCTCTAGCGTAGGGACTGATTCACCCCCCAGTAGGGTTATCAGCTCCTCAGCAACGGCCGCAAGAGCTGGGATGTGAATATGAGCATCCGTATCAAACTTTGATGCTTCATCATCACCCGAGTCAGCCTGCTCAAGCAGTGCGTCATCGAATTTGATCTTCTTTAGGGCTAGATCATCCAGAAGCTGCATCGCCAGCTGGCCTTTCCGAGCAATCGAGAGCGCTGAACAGATGCGGCCACCATCAAGGTGCTGCTGTATCTCGTCGCTATCGAGATCGACCTCTGAAACCTTAATTACACCATCGTCACCAGAAGGGGATTCGAGCTGGCAAGACTCGCCAAGCATCCAGCCTTGAGCACGCTCAGATGGGGTAGCCAGCCAGCGGGTCATCAAAGCTGTGGGTCGATCGCGAGTAGCTAGCGGCGTGACCTTGAGCGACCCCAGCGTGAGACGCAGCAGGTCAAGAGCCTCTTCGGCTTTCTTTCGGCTTGATGCGTCAACGAGAATCCAGTTCCGCTTAATGTCGATAGCCACAAGGAAATGCCCGGTGCGCTTCAGTGCGGTGGGTAGTAGCTCTTCGTAGACTTGCTCTTTGAGTAGCTTTTTCTCCGCTTGACGCAGTGGGCTACCTGAGGCCTTCTCCATTTCAGCCGCCCTCTCCTCCACCAGTTCTTTTACCGCAGCAGCCGGGAGCAAACGCTCCTGCCGGCGAAAGCGAAGAATGAGATATTGAGACTGGAGGGAGTATGTTAATACTTCACCACAAACCGCCGCCCACCCTACCCTTCTGGCCTCAGTGGGAGCACAACCTCGGAAAAGGTGTTTTTGAATGAGGTTGGTCATTTCTTCTGACTCAGGAAATGAGCTATGAGCGCGGTATAACAATGCATTGTTGAACATGATGAGGCCCCTGTGGTTTCATGCCTTTAGGTAGGGGGAAAAATGCCATCTATTAGAAGGTAAGTAAAAGATAACGGTATAACTCCTCCTCCCCTACCCTAGATACCGCTGGCGGACTGATGGCCAGTTACCTGGGATGGCCAAGTGCTTCAACACCCAAAGCCTCTCGCAGAAAGGTGTTAGCTGCCCTCCTCCCCACGTTATCTCTTTGCGGAACAGTGGCTGATTCGGCCGCATTGTGCCAGCACGCCTGGTATGCCGCGAGTACGGGTGAATAATCAACCACACCTCCTTCACGAAGGCAGTGAAGTATGAAGTGTTTATCTTCTTTGGTGAGGGGAAGCTCATTCAGCTGGTCCAGTCGGCTGTCATATCTATTCATATTGTATCTATACCAGACGATGAATTATATCTCTTTAGGCAAGCCCATGCATTCAGTGTTTTCCACTGACGGAGGGGATGTATATTCAGCGATCGTTGCCACCATGGCTGGCGCTCAGGGTTTCTCGAGCTGCATGGCCATAATCCACTACCCCATGAACTGCCTCATCCATACGCCATTGATTACCGTCGCGAGGGGCAAGGCTAACCCTAGCCAAGCCAGGGGGGAGTTTTACGGTGAAGCAATGAAGATGGATGTCTTCCAGGCCTTTCACTTTCTCGAGGTTGATCTCATCAATCTGTTCCGTTTCGACCGCATAGACTGTGTAGCTCCCATCCAAGCCAAGCTGCTCCTTAGCCACAATGGTCAGTATTTCATCGAACATTTTCGGGCCTTCTGCGGCGCCCTTAGCATCAATCATTCTTCACCCTGCGCCCCATAAAAGCCATCATTAGGGCTGTTTAAGCGTTGATCGGTCAGCAAGCAAAGACGACGCCCATCTATCCATAGCTCTCTGAATATGCCCTCGTGGGTATACATACCTACAAGCACATCCAAGGGCTCTTCGTAATAAGTTGATGATGGTGACTGGGTACTATCGGTGATGGGATCTTGTCGGACCTTTAGAACAACAGCGGTTTGCCTGGCTAGTGGCACACTCTTGTTCTTCATGCCCCACTTCCATGAGACGCGATCTCTCGGCGAGAAACGTTCATGCGATCGATCCTCATTAAGAAGATCCAGGGCCAGAGAAATCGTCATCTTCGTGATGGCTGGATCACTTGGATCAATTCGGTTAGCCTCCACCGACTGCTTACGTCGCCCGGTCAGTACCCGCCCCAACGAGGCTAACCAATGTTCGTTGCTTTGCGTCATGCATCTATCCTCGGAGTCTTCCTATTCCTTCCAACAGCTACGGCCACACCTATTAAGGTCCAGGCAGCAAGTAGCGTAAAACCAAAATGAAGAAAAGCCCCGTAGGGAGGGCCTAGTTTGACAGAGAGGAAAAGGGACACGCCAAAAGCGATGAACCACCGCATCCAGTAGTCAACTGACCGGTTAGCGATCCAGCGTGTCTGTTCAAGCGTCAGGGGGCGGTGTAGCCAGCGAAAGGGGTAAACAGTTTTCTCCCGTGTGCCGCGGCCTACCTTGAGCGGTTGACGTGGGAATAGGCGGTTCACGGCGAACTGTGGAAACATTCCTTCAAGCGCTCGCCGCGCAATGTTGGCAGTGCGTTGATCTTGTAGAGACATGGGGTGCCCTCTAGCTGGGCGCCCCGGCTCCCTCTAGGGTAGACAGGGCGCATTTCTTCAAGGTGCGGGAGGTTACAGGTTGCGGATTTCAGCTGCACGAAGGGCGCCGCGGACGATGCGGGCTTCACCGTTTTCATCCTTGTAGATCGTATTCGGTGTGGAGCGGATTCCCAACTGCTGGATCAGGTTGCTGTTCTCGCTCACGATGTTCATAGCTTCGGTACTGGGGGATTCGGAAACACTGCCGCCTCTTTCTATAGTGGCCAGCACTTCAGCGGGGTTCTCCGCGTCAATAATTTGTGCGGCCTGGTGGAGTGAGCCCTCTCCCATGAAGCCCACTGGAATCCAGCGGAATGTCACTTCATCCAAGAGTGCTCTGGACGTTTGATACATCTGCTGGCAGTAACCGCATTGCGTATCGAAGACAACATAGAGAACCTTGTCGCCTGTTCCTTCTTCAACGTAGGCGGCACTTTCCTCAATTTGAGCGAGTGCTGCGGCCTCTTCCTCTTTCTCAAACCCGTTGTCCTGAGCACCTGCTCGATTCGGCATGCTGGCCAGCGGGCTATTCTCCATGTGCTGCTCCATGTGAGCCTGCGTCAGGTTTTCACCACCCTCACCTAGGATCATACCGATAAACGCATGCTTACCGTCCTCAGTGGTATAGATCACATTAGTGTCGTTCTCGACACTAATGACCCAACCATTGATACCGTCCAGCCCGGTATCGAACGTCTTGTCGACTTTGGAGCCTGGAATGCCCAGGTCAGCCACGGCCTTCGGAAGCTCTATGCTAGCGCCGGTATCGTCGTCATTGGCAATGGCTGTCCCAGCGATAAGAGCGGAGGCGACTGCAACAGCGGAGGCGATCAAAGTAAGGTGTTTCATCTATAAGCTCCTTGAGCAAAGTTAAGCGCCAGCGGTACTGGCGAAGTCTTCGCCATGCGAGGCATGGCCACATCAGGTTCTAGTCATCTACTGCTCAGGGCAGCAGCTCTTCAATTCCCGCTTCGCTCTGCGAAGCGGCTCGCTCACGCGCCTGCTGGTTTGCACGGCTGACCAGCTCTCGTGCCTCCTCATAGAGGTTCGAGGCGCTATAAGTGGTGTCTCCATGACGATCAAGATTTGTCTCGATCGTAGGAGCATCTGTTGGCAGGCCTAATCCAGCCAACACGGTGTCTGTGATGTCAGGGATGGTGCCGTCCAAGACGGCTGCTTGTCGGACTATGACCATGGCGCCATTTGCGGCCTCTACGATCGCAGGCCGAACACCCTTGTCTACACGAGCCAATGTGGAAACGGCGGAATCTCGCACCTCGCCGTCCCCTAGCAGCTCACTGGCTGCTGCACGCCGGGCATTAACGTATTTGGCGGTATCGAACGTCACTACGGCTGGTATTCCAGTGCTAGACGAGGCCCATGGGAGGTTTATGGGAATGACCGCTATAGCGAACGCCATCGCACCCAGCACGCCACCGGCTAAGGGCAAGACCCTGGCCAAGGGATGCTGAGATCGGTATCTGGTTATCTGGTCTGTCTCACTCATGTGCCTGCCTATCGTCTACGCATGAAAAAGCCCCAGGAATAAACCAGGGGCTGTGAATAGAACATCAAAATGGAAATTCCACTTTATCGTCTCCATCATCGGCAGCACCAGCGCTACGCGGATCACGGAGGATTCGGCAAGTGTCCACCATGAGGTTTGTGTACACAGTGCCGTTGTCAGCCTTGCGAAAGGACAACTCGCCCTCAACAAAGACCAATTGACCGCGCTTCAGGCGATCTTTCATAACCTCGGCAAAGCGACCACCAAGGATGCAGTTAAGCCACATCGGTTCATCGCCCGATTTCTTGGCCATGTTAATACCGAACCGAACGTAAGTTTTGCCACTGCCGTTGGTCCGTGCTTCAGGTTCGCCAATGTGGCCAATCTGTAGAGTCTGTCCCCACATGTTCATATCTCCTCTCTCTCACATTCCCAACGTAATGGGTCTCGTTGGGTGATAGGGGCGCTACTGACACTAAGGAGCCAGCCAGGACGATTTTTTTATAAAAACATGAAAAAGCCCCCTGACTCAGAAGAGTCGAGGAGGCTTTGAAGGGGTCACCGCGGACGATGACGAATGATTCTTGCCTTGGGTTGGAGATAACTCCAATGCGCCAAGTTAAGAAGAAACTTACTGAAAGCTCTCTTGGTAAAGCTCACCACGAATGCATCGTCGACGCTCTCAATGGCTTTTAGAGTGCTTTCCCGATGCAACTCGCGATCAGGGCGACGTACCTGGATGACAGTTCCATCCTCGACAGAGAATGCAAAACCCTCCAGCTCTCCAAGCGAGAAGACCTCGAATGCCACATTCACATCCGTTCCCAAGTCTGCCATTTGTCGAGGCGTTGGCTGGCGCCAGCGTCGACCGGCCTGCCGGGGCAGTATGAAACGTGAGCCTTGCGCTGAGTCGATAGCAAACGCCACCTGATCATCATTGAGGTCATCAAGTTTCAGGCCGCCGAACTCACGCCCAAAGGCTACGGCATCTTCTTGATTTACAATTAGCTCAATATTCATGTCACTCTCTCCTCTCATTCCTGCCATGCAGGTCTCAAGAGGAGATAGGGCGGGGACTGCCACAAGCGGTCAGCTCAGGTCGGCCTGCGCGGTGTTTCGCATGCGGAACATTTCATCAGCTAAAAAGGCAAGAGAGGGAGTGCGCCAGCATAGAAAAGCCCCTGACCGAAAGGTGCAGGGGCTGTGAATCATGCTGGTCTAATTGAGCAGCGCGTCACGACGGTCTGAGGAATCCCCCGGTACTCGTCGTGCTTTTTAACGCGCCCCTTCAATACAACCCTTTTCTCCTCAAGGGCTTTGCCTGTCTTCCAGACAATGTATCGGCCTTCGAGGTCACAGAAGATGTGCTTCCACATCAGCCCCCATCGCGTATCTGACGAAAAGGACTGCTTGCGCACTACTTCCATCTCTAATTGATCGCCTGGATCGCCAGCATAGCCGAGTGCCATCATTGACTCGCTGTTAATAGCTGACTCCTCATGTCGATCGTAGGCTGTGACAGCCGCCGTCATAACACCGACGCCGCGCTTTAGCCCGACCATATCGAACCGAGCATGATGAATAATCATCGTCTCGAACTCACTATGCTCAGCCTGCAGAGGGAGCACTTGCCGCGCCCAAGCTATAACCGCATCAGCCCGAGCCACGTCTTCACTTTCAAATGCCCTCATCCCCTTGCTGATCATCGGAGCTGAACGGGCCATCTCACCAACGATCTCTGCTGTCGCCAAGTCGCCGGTTTCCTCAGCGCGAGAACGAGACACGAAGCCTCGTTGTCTGATCTGCCGTACCGCCGCTGCCACCAACCATCTCAGCTCAATAACAGCCTCTGGCGGGCGACCACCGCTCAAGCCCACCTCATCGATCTCTTCCATCATATTGATCATAGAGACCAATAGTTGAGCGCGGGCCATCATCGACTCGGCACCCTGGTGACCAACATAGTCCTTGAGGCATGTCTTTCCGACTTCTAGGACCGCACCAGTTGCCATCTCTTCCATCAGAAAGAGATAGCGCCGCTCACGCCGTTTGTTGCAATGGCTGCAGTCTCCCGTGGCATCGCCTGATCTGTAAGGTTCGGGCAATCGGCTATATGCCCACTCCAAGGGGGTGACCCGTGCCGCCTTGTCAGCTGCCATGTCGATTCGCGCCAGCAAGCGATACCCGTCCAACTTCGGGGGTTCGCCACTGATTGAGACTTTGACGGCAGCGATCTTCTCCACCCTAAAGTGCGACAGTCGATCCTCAAGATCCACCGTCTCACGAGTCCAAGGCTTTACAGCCTCCTCGAGGACGCTGATCTCAAAGGGTGCCATGCCAAGCTTTTTGGCCTTGCGGTCGAGCCGTTCTACCTTCTCGCGCAGCGCGGGAAGGTGGCACTTCGGTATCCAGCAGGTGGTCTTATCTGTCTGTGTCGTCATGATCCTTGCTCCTCTCTCATTCCTGCGTAATTGCAGGTCTCAAGAGGAGGTAGGGGAGTTACTGACCAGCTAAGTGTTTCGCACGCGAAACAAAGAGGACGCATGCATCGCCACATTGGCAGCTTCACGCAGCGCTATTCGCCCTGTGACGTGAAAGAGTGAGCAACTGCTGTAACCGAGAGGCCTGCCGATGCATCCGCTTGGCTGTAGAAAAATTGTCCCATCCCGACTGGAAGCTACCCTCACGATTCAGCTCCTCAATACGAGCTGCCGTTTCGGTCCATTGGCCAGGGGGAATAGTGTCTTCGAGCTAGCCCCCCGTTCGTACAGGTCAATGACTACCCCATCACTATTGCAGATACGCATGTTTAAAGGTCTGAACAACCCCTCATATACGTCTTCGGCTTCACGCCATACCTGATAACACGCAGCAAAACCTGACTCAGCCAGCTCACGAAGTTTGTAATACTCAGTGTATGGAGGCACAACCACAGATCGTGAGGAATCCGTCTCATAGAAGGCGAGTCCTGGCGCGTGATCGTACATGTCCATCTTCACTTCACCCTCAATGGTGATCGAGGCGCCAGTCGCGGGCAGCACATTGGTGCCGAACGTTTTATCAAAATAGCTGGCGCAACTGGCAGCGATACTTTTCTGTAGCTCTCGAAGAAATAAGCGGTCTTCATGCGTTAGGGCAGACATAACGGCCTCCATGTGGCACTGGTGTGATGCAGTATCGAGTGATGCAGTGGGCCTTCATGAAGAGAGCGCGGACGCGGTAAAGGCCTCAGGATGTGATAGGGGGTTTCGTGTCAAGTGGTATAGAACGGCTCGCGCCAGCATGAAAAAGCCCCATGCTGAGAACAGCAGAGGGGGCTTGAATAACTATGCGAGCACTACGGCATCATCCAGGTGGCGGGCCTGAAGCCTTACCAAACCGGACGAGCCCTCAGGCCTGAAAACATTACGTTTACGAGGCAAATCTACCTTGGTGAACGTGTCGCACTCCAGGCCTCCAACGAACCGTACTGTGTACGGGAGTTTTATGCGATCGCCATCTTTCAGGCGCACACGCTGCTTCTTCGACTCAACATGCTTTAGGCATCTCTCGCGCCATTCGCTGGCATACTCCAGGCTGAGCCCTGCAACTACCCCTAGCCGCTCAAGCTCCCCAAGAGGGGATAGCAGCTTGAGAATGGACGCAGGGCACTGTGACAAGACTGGCCCCATCGTTTCATCCATCGACTTGTAGCAAAACTCACCCTGCGAACAGCTAGTCTTCACGACCGCCGCTATCGTGTACTCAATTGGCGCTTGCTCCGGGGCCTCTACTGCCCGCTGGATCTTGATCGCAGCGTAGTAGGTAGAGCCCACGAAGCTCGACTTCAGCACTTCGATAGAACCATCCTGGTTGGTGTATTCCTCGTCCAGGTAGGCTTTACGGTCAGACGGCTTTGGTATGCACAATGTACCCATGATCTTGCTCCTCTCTCATTCCTGCGGAATTGCAGGTCTCAACAAGGGGTAGGGGAGGAGCTGACAGAAAATGTTACGCATGCGAAACAGAGCGGCTGGCGCCTTTTGCAGAGCCAGCCGCAAAAGCATGGCCCATGCTTCCCGGGCGTCTAAAATAGAAAACCCCCAGGCAGCACAAGGCTGACTAGGGGCTTAGAAAGAGGAGTGATAACTGCGCGATCGCGTCAGTCCTCCTCGGGTAGCATGATCGTTATCACCGGCTTAGGGGTATCCCCAGGACCTATAGTCATAACAACATGTTTTGGCACAACGATAGAGCCGGTTTCGGATTGCTCAATCACATCAACGATGAAGTCGATATATCTCTCGTTGCGCTCTCTCGCAGCAGCCTCAAGGGCGACAAGCAATACATCGCCTAACCGCTTATCCTCTTGCTGCTGCATCTCATGAGGGCTTCTACCGTCATGCCACGCCACCAAAGCCTCCCAGGCTGCAGCAGTCATGGCAACAGGCACCTTGAAACCCATCATGTTGCCGGCGGCGTGCTCAGCACGTTCGCTGACATCTACCAAATTGCCATCTTCGATGGCATCCGCACGGGAATAGCTATGGATCATGTCAGTTTCATCAAACATGAGCTGTAGCCCCCTGTTGGCGTGACGCCAAAAAAGCAGCCATTGGGATGGGTGTAACCTCAGGCCCAGTCGGCAACTTCCAGGCGCTCTCACGTCTAACAACGCGAGCCAGTCGATCAGCAGCAAAGCATAGCCCCCAGCGTTCATTAGAACGCTCAGACAAGCCGCTTGGTTCGTGCGTAACCTCCCACATCCAGTCAGAATCCACATCCACACATGAGCGGACTTTGAACACCTGCTCGCTTATTCGCACCCTCCGGCTCAGACCTTCAACGCCTAAGTATTCACCGAAGTTACCGCCGCGACGGCTGTAGATGATCGTTTCCAAACGCTCGCCAAATGTTTCCATTGGGATTCTCTCTCTTCTCTCTCTCACATTCCTGCAAAGCAGGTCTCAAGAAGAGATAGGGGCCTTGCTGACGTTGAAAAGTATGGTATTGGTAGCCCCCTACCTGTTTCGCATGCGAAACAATCAATTCAGGAGATGCCTATGGTCGGTAAAGCAACAGCCCAGGACAGCACTACTGAGGGAGCGCCCAGAGAGAATCTGCGTGTTATCCAGGTTCGCCACCGAGAGACACCCAACAGCGAGACCCCAGACGCGATTTTGATGATCCAGCGGATAGAACAAATTGTTGGCCAGGGCGCTCGACTCACGCTTAGAGTCAAACGGATCGATACCCAGCGGCCTCCTGAGGGAAATGAACTCGAATGGTCAGCTGCATATTCGCCTTCAAGCTCAACAGATAGGGAGCGGGTCAGACTCACTCACGGTGAATGCAGAGGTCCCGCAGATATTCAAATGATTCTTAACGGTTTACGCGGGTTTCGTATCGGCACCTACCTGATGGCAGAGATCGTCACTTGGGCCAGGCAGTGGCCGTTGGCAGAGGTAATGAAGATCGAGCTGTCGTGGCAAGATGAAAAGCCAGGCGCACACGATGGAAATAACAAGGTTAGGCGTGATCGGTTCTATGAGCAGTTCGGTATTGAATTCATCCCTAGTGAAACCGAATCGCAGATAACCGCTCGATCAAAATACATGCTTGCTGAAAACCTGACGACTGACGATGCCGAGCGTGCCTGGCGATTGAATATCCAAAAGGTGAATGCGAGTGACTGGCTAGTTGATCAGCAGCGAAAGCTGGAAGAACAGGAAGGGCAGATAGCGAAGCTCAAGCGAAAGGCTGCAAGCCTGCAGACCACGAAAGACCGCATTGAAGCCCATCCATACCGCTATGCAGTGTGTCGTTTTCTTACCAATCCTCTGGCGTTGGGCTGCCTTGCACTGGTGGCTGTGGCCTTTTCCCTCGCCAAGGAAGTGGTTAGCTGAACCATCCGCCAGCCTCTGGTAACCGGAAATAAAAAAGCTCTTCGCGAAGGAAGAGCTTGTTGAATGTGAGATCAATGTCTCTTGTTCTGACGAGAATGACAATCGCCAGAATTCAGCTAACTGCTGCTGCCGTCCTGATGGTGATGATGCTTGCTGCGTTCAATTTGAACGAACGTGAATAAACACACGGCCGCCATAAAGACTGCAAAAGCTGTAACTAACCATCCAAAAGGGCTCATAAATTCAATCCTTTTCTGCACTGTTGCGCTCAATTCTTACAAGAAACGCAATACCTGTTACCCAAATGATAGCACCTACGAAAAACATGGCAACTGATGCACCAAGAGTGATTTTCTCGCTAGGAGCGAAGAAACCCAGAACTCCGGCACCCATAGCGCCAAGACCGAGTTTTCGTACATCGTCTGTCAGTGCCTGCAGGCTGTCCGGCCCCAGCAGAGGCTGGCCATCCTGCATCCTTCGTCGTACCGTGGCGACCCATTGTTGAAACTTTACGCTCATGATCCTACTCCTCTCATTCCTGCTGGATTACAGGTCTCAAGAGGAGATAGGGGGGCAGGGTGACACTCAGGTTCGTAAATAGGGTGCACAGCGAATTTTCCGTGAACGATAGCTATCACGCGGGCGACTCGACTAGCGCGGTTCCGCCTGCCGATGCCAATGTCCGGCTCGTTGCGTCGTTCTTGACCAGCGTCAGGTGAGACTGGTCTGCGTCAGCAGTTCATCGAGCAGGCCGTTCAGAGTGCGCCGAAGGTAGATCAACAGACCCTTCTCCTTGGCCACCACCGTTACCTTGGCGAAGAGATTAGAGGCGGCGGGGAAAGGCGTTCGCACTACGGGGCCCATGACCAGTTTCACCCCCCCACAGCAGGCCGAGGCCGCACACATCGCCGATCCAGCGATAGCATAGACCTACCGTCCTTAACATGCAGAACGGCAGATGCAAAAGCAGTGGCCTAGCGAAAGACCACACTGGCGATTAGGGCAATGCCAATTAAGAAAAGCACCATAATGCCGATAGTTTGCCGGGTACTGGGCCTGTTGAGCCTCGTAAACCACTGTTGAACCCGAGACCTCATTACCTGGGCTCAAGATAAAAACCAGAATGTCACTCCGAGATAGAGCCGAGGGTGACCGTACCGAGACAGGGGTGGAGAGACATAACATGCTGGCGATCACGTTACTGGGCCGCTGGCTCCGCCATGCATGCTGGGCTACACCAGCAGCTATGTAGCATGTAATTGATTTTTTTCACATCTCGCGCCCCGGAGTTCGCCATCTACCGCCAGCGAACCCAGTTCACTCACCCGACAGCGGGAGGCTTGGCCGCGCCTTCATACATGAACGTCATGGTCTTGGGACGACCGAGATAGCCTGTAGCCAGATCCTGGAGTACAAAGCCGGCATTGAGAAGCAACACATCTGTCTGCCGATCCAGATGGCAGCCACCGGCGCAACGCTTCCAATACGGAGTCAGCCGTTGCTGCCAGCTGGCAACGCGGGTTTCTGGCGCGAGTCCATGCTCGACAAAAATCAATTGTCCCCCGGGCTTGAGCACCCTTCGCGCCTGGGCTAGAGCCGCTTCTATGTCCGGAATCGTGCAGAGTGTCCAAGTACTCAGGACCGTGTCTATGCTGTCATCAGGTAGTATTATCTGCTCTGCGCCCATTTGCAGCACTTCCACCTTGAAAGGGGCTTTGTTAATACGCTTTTGCGCAAGCTTTAAAAGGCCACCATCCGGCTCCACTGCATAGTACTTCTCTATAAGCTCAGGGTTGTAATAAGGTAGGTTAACTCCAGATCCAAATCCAAGTTCTAAGACACTCCCCCGAGCTTTGGCCACGGTACGTTGACGATATTTCTTAAGCATCCCCGCTCCCATCGTCAGGTTGATCAGATGCGGCAGTATGTGGCGGCTATAAAAACCCATGGCACTTCCTCCACATTCGATAGGGATAAAACTCATATCATTGTGTTGTAAGCCTATAGCACCCCCGCTAAGCCAGCTTGTGCCCTTTGTTGCCCTCCATCTCTGGGGCACTACAACGCGCTCTTTCCCGTCCTAGGTGTTGAACTTTCCGGCAATGTCTACTGCTACGACTATTGCGCCCAAGACCCATCGGGCAAGAAGAAGGAGTGATGCTCGTCATGTCTTTCTCCTTTTTGGCGCGGGCGTGACCGGGCCTATGGGCAAGGAGATGGTCGGTAAATCACTTCCCAGCTTGGTTAGGGATCCAGCTGCGCTGAGACCGTGCGGTGATCTGGAGTACCTCCTTCATGCGCAGCGTCGAGAATAGGCCCGAGGCGAACGTCAAAGCCACCACCACTCACAACGCCGCAGCCAGTCCCAGTGTATCCGCTACCACCCCTGCGATAATAGCGCCTAAGAAATAGCCAAGATCACGCCAGAGGCGATAGATGCCAACCGAGGATCACCACGCTGGATGCACGACATCACCGATGACGACGAACAGGGTAGGATAAACCATCGCTTTACCTATCCCAATAGGAACGCGCCCGTCGCAAATCCCGAAAACCCTACGGAGACAGCAAACACCACAATGACCACTGCTGGCAGACGATGAGCCCCTGACGCCCCACCCGGTCTGACCAGGCACCGGTAAAGAGCTTACCGATGCTCCAGACGGCGGGGTATATCGCTGTCAGAATACCAATCTTTTCTAAGGCGATAAGCCTGACCGAGGGCTATCCGCAGTGGAAAGCCGCCGGACATCCGGTGCAGATTGAAATGCAGGAGAAACCGACACTACAGGGAGAAGAACTGACGATGGGCGAAATGGTGGCTTGCGGCGGATTGATGATGTGGTGGGATGGACCTGCTCTGTCTGCTTGTAATCCTGCTCCTCGTGCTTGGGGTTGCCGCACTCGTATAGTACTTGTTCTTTAGCAACAGGCAATGAGTGGCTGCGGATGTCCCGCGCCTCAGTTGGAATAACATGGCACTCGTATATGCCGGCTATCTGCCCTTGTGTGAACTTGGGAAGCAAATGGTTGTACTCACTGAGAGCCCTCAGTATCCTCACCGCTTTTAAGGTCTCGCTTATTTTTTAAATAGATACTTAACGAGAGCCCCAATACCGAGCACAAGCAGTATTAGGACAAGAAGCCCTATCAGCCCCATCCCCCACATCATTGCATCACCGTTCATCATTCCATCCATCATTGTTTCTCTCCCTTTCTATCTCATTTACAGTAATGGTTACGTTAAGCACACCTCGCTTAGCTTTTCCTGCCGATAACGCCACGCCTTGAATTTCATCCTGACTTGGATTCGCTTTTTGTCGATTTGCACGAGCTATCTTCTTACCCTTTCCTCGTGGGCTGATTGTTACAAAGTCAGTACTTCAGTCCCTGTACAGCACCTATAGCGCATACTCCTCGAGCTCGTTGAGCCCGAATTCCACGCTGCAGAAGGGTAAATGGACAAAAATCACGCTAGATATCTAATGGTCACAGTTGGCAGAAGTCAGCACTGTTTCTCCTAGGAAGACCCCAGCCAATCTAAGCTTTGCGACGTTTGCTTCAGTGCATGCTCGATATCTCCTCCCGGTCCAGTTCGTTGGGCCGACGGAAACCTGCGTAGGAATGCTTAGGAAATCAGTCATGTTTAGTCGAGCCGCATACCCAGACTGGCGGTTGATTGTGTCAGCCGTGTTGGCTGCGATCCGTGAAGCCATGGATGGCAAAGTATTTGTCGAGCATGCCCTTGTAGCTACGCACGCACCCAAAGCCCGCCGTACACGGCCATGATCAGCTATAACAAGCCTCCTTACCAATGGGGATTTTTGCCATTGCAAGTATCGTCAGCTTGGCCCTGCATGATCTAGCACAGGTCGGCAAACTTCATCCTCATCAGGATTTCTATCGCATCATTATAGTCCACGAAGCCCTGAAATGGGTCAATCCAGCGAAACAGAGTAGGTGTTTCTCCTTGAAGGCTGCCGCGATAAATGATTTGTGCGGTTTGGTTGCTGATGCTAGACATTATGTTTTTTTGTTCTAACCTAGTAACGTTTTTACCAACAACCGAGGATGCCATGCAAACGTTTCGACACTCGCCAGGCAAGCCAGATGTTGTCGGCTTCTACGACATGCGGACCTCTAGCGTGCAGTACGTTGTTAGCGATCCTGTGACTCGGCGCTGCGCAATCATCGACCCAGTCCTAGATTTCGATGAAAAGTCCGGCGCTATCGCAACGCACCATGCGAATGAATTGCTGGGCTACGTTGCCAGCCAAGGGCTGAAGGTCGAATGGATTCTGGATACCCATCCGCACGCGGACCATTTTTCGGCAGCACAGTATCTAAAGGAAAAGACAGGAGCACCAACGGCTATAGGAGCTTACGTTACACAAGTGCAAGCGCTATGGAAGGATATATACAACTGGCCCGACTTTCCGGATGACGGCCGCCAGTGGGATCACCTTTTTGTAGAGGGCGATACTTTCCACGTGGGCGAGATAGAAGGCCGGATTATGTTCTCGCCCGGCCATACCAAGGCGTCGATCACCTACGTCATCGGCGATGCGGCGTTCGTGCACGACACGCTGTTTCAGCCGGATGGTGGTACGGCCCGTGCCGATTTCCCCGGGGGCAATGCTCACAAACTGTGGGATTCCATTCAGGCCATCCTGGCACTGCCGGACGACACTCGGCTCTTTACTGGTCACGACTACATGCCCGGCGATCGCGAGCCAGAGTGGGAAAGCACGGTGAGAGTCCAGCGCGAAACCAATATTCATCTCCGAGACAGCCCGACAGCGGACAGCTTCATCGCCTTGCGTAACGAGCGTGACGCCAAGCTGCCCATGCCTAAACTGATCCTGCACGCCTTGCAAGTCAATATCCGGGGCGGCGACCTGCCAGAGCCAGAGGATAATGGTCGTCGTTACCTAAAGATTCCCCTCGATGCTCTACCGGGGGCCGCCTGGGATGAGGCGCGCTCCTAAAGCGACCAAGGAGGTAACCTATGGATATCAAACCGCTCGATGATCGTCTTTATGTGACAGCACAACCTCGCCTCGACGAACTTGAACAGCTCGCCGAGCAAGGGTTCCGCACCATTATCTCCAATCGCCCGCGTGGGGAAAGTGATGACCAGCCGGATCCCGATGCTCTCAAGGCTAAGGCAGAATCACTGGGTATGGTCTGGCATGAAGTTCCCGTCAAGCCCGGCAAGTATTCCCAGCAGGACATTGCCGCCTTTGCCGATGCCCTGGAGTTATCGCCGACTCCCGTGATCGGTTTCTGCCGGACCGGCACACGGGTCGCTCATCTCTGGGCCTATTCACAGGTCTCGCATCGTCCGATTTCGGAACTCGTCGGTGCTGCCAAGTCGGCCGGCTATGACCTAGAGCCGCTTCGCGAGAGCCTCGAAAACCAGGCCAATGACAACTAATAGCGCTGACCGGCATGGCCAGTTTGCGCCGCTATTTCCCCATCGCTCAGTGGCTGCCAGGCCGTCAACTTGATCGATGCCTCGGCACTGGATAGTTTGCAGTCGATCAACCCGCGTTTGAGTGATGCGGGGTTACAACTGCACCTTTGCGAGGTCAAGGGGCCAGAGATGAACCGCCTGCTGAAGACAGCATTCCTACGCAATTTCAGCGGTAATGTCTTCCTGAACACGTTCGATGCTTGACATGCCTTGCACGCTCATTCTTCTGCAGAGCTGAGCGATCCCGACAATGACGATGCTTCGACACGGCTTGTCCGGCATATTTCAAATACCTGACATAGAGGAGACACAACGTGGACATAGCGGCAAGTCTTTCCGGTTTGATCGGCGGTGTGCTGATCGGCCTGGCAGCTGTATGGCTGATGGCAACGCTGGGTCGTATTTCCGGCGTCAGCGGAATCCTCTCCGGACTATTGCTGGAGCAACCCGCAGGAGATTCGGCTTGGCGCCTGGCCTTCCTACTGGGTCTGTTCAGCGGCCCACTCATCCTTATTTTACTGGGAGGTGGGCTAGGTAATGTCTCCGGCGCACCGGATGAGGTCATCGGTCAGCCGGCGGGAGATATCGGGCTGATGCTGCTGGCAGGTCTATTGGTCGGCGTCGGGACAAAAGTCGGCAGCGGCTGTACTAGTGGTCACGGCGTCAGCGGTCTGGCCCAGGGCATGGACCTGTCCGCCAGCGTCGCGCCCTTTATCCTGCGCGGCGTGCCCCTGGCGGGGATCGACAGCGTGATGCGCGCCTACGCGGATCGCGTCGAGTCCTGGCGGCGTCTGGGGCAGCTGCTGGTTCCCGAGCAGCTCGATGCTATCACCAGCTCCATCGCCCTCGACGACGCCATCGAGGCGGTCGATGATCTGCTCGCCGGCCGCATTCGCGGACGCGTAGTAGTGACCATGGCTCTATAAATCCGAATAATAGGTACGTTTTCTTTACGTAGAAAATTTAACGTAATTTATTTACGCAAAATTGCCCCTCCAGGAAGTCCTGGTGTCATTTTCAGAAGACGGCTGCACCAGCGCATCGAGCGGACCGCCCGGTGTGCAGTGGTCTTCTGAAAGAATTGTTTCAGCAATCGCCTTCACCAACCTCGACTATGCTCAGTCCTCCTAAGCACCATGGGCGGGTCGAGGCATGGCATCAGATACATCACCAATTGCAGAGCAAGGCGTGACCATCCTGTCCGACCTGAGCACAGGCCCAGTTCCGAACGTCCATCATCGGAGCCTTGGTGACACTTGAATTGGGGCATGAGGCCGCCGCACGCATCAAGGTCAGCAAGACGGCCCTCTACGCCGTTTTGAAGGCCAGCCAGCCCGACACGCCAGTGGGCCTTGGGCGGGGCAACGGGCAACGGGCAACGGGCAACGGGCAACTACAATGCTCGACCATGCACCACGATAGTGCATGGCCGGACACAGGGATGACTCCCTGGCGCCTGATGGGGCATGCCCCGAGACCGAGACGCTCTCGTTCCAGGACGCCGTTGGGGAAGGCGAGGGCGGGGCCATCAGGGCAATGATGTCGGCCACCGAGGTCGGACGGCTGAAGAGGAAGCCCTGGCCGTGGGTGCAGCCGGTATCGCGCACGAACGCTTCCTGCTCGGGGGTGTCGATCCCCTCGGCGATGGTCTTCATGCCACAGTGGTTGGCCATGAAGACGATGGTCTTGACCAGCGAGGCGTTCAGCGAGGAGGCTTTCGGGCCGGACACGAACGACTTGTCGATCTTGACCGTTTCCAGGGGATAGCGGCCCAGGTCGCCAAGGCCGTAATACCCCGTGCCGAAGTCATCCAGCACCAGGCGGTATCCTCGCTTCGCCAGGTCGAGCAGTACACGGTGCTAGTTGTCACTTTCCAAGATCAACAGGCTCTCGGTGATCTCGAGCTTGATGCTGGAAGACTCCACGCCGTGTTTTTCCAGCAGCTGTTTCAGTTTGAACGGAAACGTCAGGTCGCGCAGCTGCTTGGCCGAGATATTGATCGAGACCGTGATATTCCGGCCCGTTTCTTCCGCCACGGGAATGAATTCGGCCGGCAACACCTCCCCCAGTTCCTTGTGGCGCCACCGGAGCAGTGCTTCCATGCCGGTGATCTCACGGCTCACCAGAGAATAGATAGGCTGATAGCGCAGGTACAGCTCTTCATGGGTCAGGCAATGAGCCAACAGACCCTTCAGCCTTGCATGTTACTGCGAGCGCTCCTCCATCGTTGCATCATAGAAGCAGAACAGGTTTGTGCCCCTCGACTTGGCTTGGTACATGGCGATATCGGCATAGCGGAACACATCGGAGAGATCCTGAGTGTCGTCGGGAATCATCGCGATCCCGATACTCGCCCCGACCAGCATGTGCTTGCCGCCCACCTCAACGGGGCCCGCCAGCAGGGCATGAATCTTGTCGACGACCCGTGACACATCTTCCTCAGAGGCGACGTCGGTCAGCAACAGACAGAATTCATCACCACCGAAGCGTGCCACATCGTCCTCGGTGCGCACGAGCTTCGCCATGGATTTGGCCACCCAGCACAGCAGCTCATCGCCGGCGGTATGGCCCAGGGTGTCGTTGACGGCCTTGAAACCGTCCAGGTCAACGTAGAGGACTCCGGCCTTCAGCTTATGGCGGATGCAGCGCGCCAACTCGTGGTTCAGGTGCTCTATAAACAGCGACCGGTTCGCCAATCCGGTGAGAAAATCGTAGTTCGCCTGACGAAAAAGCAGTTCCCGACTGGTGCTCAATTCCATGAGGTGACCATGGGCCAGCCTGCCATAGGCTCGCAGCCGTCGATAGAAAAGAGGCTGCCCGCGAGGATCAGTAGCACGCCTCCAATCACCCAGGGTAGGAGCTGTGTGAGGAGGCTCTGGCCAGGATGCTCCGGACGCCATTGAAGGGTGCCCAGCGGCTCGCCGCTCGGTGTTGCCAGGGGGAGGGACGCCAGTTGGCCTGTCTCCCGAGGGGGAGCTGCCGCTGCAGGCAGCAGACGCAGGGCCTCGATCTGAAAATCACGACGCCAAGCGCCCAGAATGGCCTCGTCGATGTAGTTGACCAGGATCAGATAGCCATGCGCCTGATCGGTGGCATACGGGGTCGGGTCGTAGGCCACATACGGCGACACGGCGACCAGGGCAGGCGCTCCCTGGATATCCAGGATGTCAGATGCGGGCTCGGGGTCGGCGAAATCGGTGTCGATGGCCTCGGCCATGAGCTGCTTGAACTCGGCGGTCAGCAGGCCCTCGGGCAGCGCCTCCAGTTCCGTACCCTTGTGTACGCCGTGGAACAGTGTCGCCTCGCGATCCAGACTCACTACCCAGTCGGTACCGTACTGGTTCTGCAGATAACCGCTGACGTTTTCCATGGCCCAGTCGGTGTCTCGCTGGTAGATTACCAGCTCGACGGCCTCGTTCCACCAGCTATAATCTCGGCTGCGGTTGGCCAGTTCTTCGAGCTCGAGATCGAGCAGTCGCTGCACCTGCTCCCGCGACTTCGCTTCGGCATAGCGATCGAGCGACTGCGACGACAGGATCACCACCCCGAAGACCCCGGCCACGGCGATCAAGATCGTGACCAGGCTGATTAAGAGACCGCGCCCCAGGGCTCTCATAAGCCGTTCACTGGACTCGATGGAGGCCAATTCGTCCTGAGGGGCGCTATCCCCGCGTTCTTGTCCGGCGTGCACTTACACGTTGTCCATGTCGAAGCCTTAAGAAGAGTATCCGCGTGCTCTTTCGCCAAAGAGCCTTCGTCGCCCGTCGCTTGTCGCGCTTGTGCGAACAGACTGTGATATAGCTCATAACTTATCTGTAAGGAAGTTACACTGAAAGCGTATTTTATTCACCCGTAATCGGCCACCACTCCCTTTAACGCTGGATAGAGAAGCACTGCTGGAGGCACCGCGGCTGCCGGCAGTCAGGGCAGCGAGCGATGGTGACGGAACGATGAACCCGCCATATTCATCAGCGCGTCGAACGCGTGTGTTGAGCCCATTGATTGCCTGTCGTTGTCAGAAGGTGGTTGTACCCATACATTGGGCGGTTCGCCCGGTGTGCAGCGGACTTGTGAACGAGCCGTGTCAAACGATCCTCGAATTGGTTCAGCATGGCGGCGCACAATGCAGCCTGTCCGAGAAACGATCATTAGGCGGCCAATCCGGACATTGTCCGACAACAGCTTGTTTGATGTATTTTGGGACAATAAGATAAACGGACGGATTAGCGGACAAAAGGGGCAGTCAATGGCGCTGATTGGCTATGCGCGGGTCCCGACGGCAGAGCAGAACACCGCCTTGTAGACCGATGCGCTTCGCAAGGCGGAGTGCGAGCGAATCTTTGATGACACCGTCTCCGGGGCCAAGGAAGAACGACCCGGCCTAACAGCCGCGCTGGGGTTCCTGCGCGACGGGGATGTGCTGGTTGTGTGGCGACTGGATCGACTGGGACGCTCACTGCCGCATCTGATCGAAGTGGTCAGCACTCTGGACGCGCGTGGCGTCGGATTCCGGTCGCTGACCGAAAGCATCGATACCACCACGCCGGGTGGGCGGCTGATCTTCCACGTGTTCGGCGCCTTGGGGCAGTTCGAGCGTGATCTGATCCGTGATCGCACCAAGGCGGGGCTGGCCGCTGCCGCCGCCCGTGGGCGCAAAGGAGAATGCAAGCCCGTTGTCACCGACGACAAGCTGAAGCGGGCAAGGGAGCACCTCGCCAATGGGCTGAGCATCCGCGAGGCCGCCGCACGCATCAAGGTCAGCAAGACGGCCCTTTACGCCGCTTTGGAGGCCAGCCAGTCCGAAGCCCCAGACCACAGTGCAACCGACTTCAGACACGCAGTGCGATCGTCTTCTGAAAATAACACCTGGAGGGGCAAGCTTCATGTGTAAAGAAAACTGGACTGCTCTGTGTTCTCCGGACACTTCTAGCCTAATAGTGATGCTTTATATCGACTTTATGATCAAAGATGGCAGAAAATCAGCCGATATGTGTAAGCATAATAGTATTAAACTTGGAGCATTTAAGGATAGGCCAGTAAGAACTTGGACTGGCTGCAGTCCCCTGAACCCAATTGATACTGATTTTTAAGAAGGCACCACCGAGCTAGCAACTTATTCCACTTAGCGCTGTTCATAGCTTTTCTCATTATTCGAGCTTTCAAAAAGCATGACTGACCGGATGGATCAAGCGGTTTTGAAAATGCCTCCCTCAGCAGACAGCCTGGGGAAGCGTGAAATCAACAGTCTGGGCGAACTACAAGCCCGTATAACCCATGCTTAACGGGCAGGTTCTCCGTTTGCCATCAATTGATAGCCTTACTGTGGCAGAGTAGGATCAGTCCCAAGTAAGGAACCTTACCTGCGCTTTCTGCCGCTCGATCCCGAACTCCGCTGGCTCGACATCTGCAAAGGGCTGCCCCTCCATCGCTAGCCAGTAGCAACGTAGATCAGCATCGCCTCGGACAATCAGCACATCATCATGATTTTGCATCCTTCTCTTCTCATTCCCGTATGACAGGTCTCGAAGAGAGGTAGGGGCGGTGTGACGTGAAATGAAGGCGTCGGTGTAGACTACGAGGTTTACACCCCGTGGATTGGCCAACGACGGGAACAGTATGCCGCTAGCACCAGCCTCCAAGGCTAGGTCAGCGAGCAACCAGCTGGGCGGTTCAACGCGATCATTAAACAAAATTCTACGCCAGTCACAACCCATTTCCTGCCAGAGAGAGTCCCAGTCAGCCGTGTACCCATGGCTGAAGTCCACTACTGTGGCCAACGCTACCGTGTAGCTCACAATAAGACCGGGTGGCATCAGGGTCGAGAGCTGCCGGCACTCCTCAAGCGCGGTCAGCTCTTCCAGAGCAAGGTAGAGTGCGGGAACCCCGATACGATTGAGGCGACCGCCATGCTGGGCGGCGCCTGCGCCACTTGTGGGGGGCGATGGCCCAGCGGGGGACATGGACACGATAGGCTGGTTGATCTGCCAGGCTGGTAAGGATCATCCAGCCGCGCCTGCGTGAAGTGATTGAACATAGTTCAATAGATCCTCAGCTCGTCCCTCGCTGACCAACTGCTCTGGTGTCCTGAAATTGAATGCGCTGATCGGTTCATTACGAAACCAGAACGCGGCATCCTGAAAATTACCATTTATGTCAGCCGCTGCTCCCATGACTCGCACCGCATCCCGTAAGTAAGTCTGCAGCTTCTCAGCCCCCTGGGCGCGGTTTACAGTAACGCGGTGGACATGCGCCCGCGAGGCCAGCGTCTGTACATCCATGCCCAGGGCAAGGCAGAACATCCTCGGGCTGATGATTGGGCTCTTGGTTTGCCGTGCCCGAGCTTTCAAGTCAGCGAGGAATTGATTGAAAGTGTCGGGAGCAACGTAATCGGACGGCTCGATGATTGCTTCAACGCTCATAGCCTATTTTCCCTGCAAAAATGCAGCGATGTTGCTACATAAATGCATCATATAACTTCAGCGCTTCGAAGTCCATCTCCGCAAGGTGATGTTTGGTCAACTGAACAGCTTAGGCACTCCTTTTACTTCCGCCTTGGCACCGGCAGGCTTGGATGACCCTCTGCTCGCTTTCACTTGGCCTGTCTGTTCGCTTTTATCCGCTGGCGCTTCGTTGTTTAAAGCCTTTTGGCGACCAGCCGAGGTCCCACCTCGCTTCTTCAGGCGTCGCTGGATAGGTGAGGATGTCCGTACATCTTTCTGCCCAGACACAGCCGATTTCTGCTGTTCTGTAGCACCTTGCGTCGTTTTATCAACCATGACAGTAGGGACTGGCTGATGGCTCGGCTGTGTCACTGGGGACTCATGCTCAGCTGTGGCCAGCATTGCCTCCCCCAGGCCAAGTTGAATATGGGTATCATTCGGTGCGTTATCGGCCTCTGGGCTCCAGTCACCCAGCTCAGCCGAAACATCACTATGGTTATCTGCGTCAGCCCCTAGCGTCAGCTGACTAATCTCTGAAAAGTCATTCGTGGGTTCGGCTTGCTCAGCGATCAGTTCAACATCCCCCCCGCTTGTTGTGGGCGAAATTTGGTCATTGGTCGCTATCTGTGCAACGTTCCCACCGGCCGCCTCAACAATCTCATTTAGTAACCAAGCTCCCTCTGATTCTCTTTTAAATCCTGCTGGAGTCTTAGTATGAATGGAATTACTCATCCCATCCTGCTCATAATGTGCAATATCCCCACCGACACCGGGGACATCCTCTAGCAGCCAAGCGCCAACTATAGCCTTTTCGTCGCCTGTTTCAGCTTTGGCTGAGGCCTGCTGATTCTGGGCATCATTGCCTTTCTGTGCAGCATCCCCACCGCAAGGTATTGGCTGGCCCGTGCCTTCCTGTGTAGTGTTCTCACCTGCCGTATGAGAATCGTCCAGCAGCCAGGCACCATCTATAACTTTTTCTCCGCCTGTTTCAGCCATTGCGGAAGCCTGCTGGTTCTGGGTGCCATTGCCTTTCTGTGCAGCATCCCCACCGCAAGGGGTGGGCTGGCGCATCTCTTCCTGTGCAGTATTCCCACCTGCCGCATGGAGATCATCCATCAGCTTGGCACCGGCTATATCTTTTTCTTCGCCTGTTTCAACCATTGCGGAGGCCTGCTGGTTCTGGGTGTCATTGCCTTTCTGTGCAGCATCCCCACCGCAAGGGATGGGCTGGCGCGTCTCTTCCTGTGCAGTATCCCCACCTGCCGCATGGAGATCATCCATCGGCTTGGCACCGGCTATATCTTTTCCTTCGCCTGTTTCAACCATTGCGGAGGCCTGCTGGTTCTGGGTGCCATTGCCTTTCTGTGCAGCATCCCCACCGCAAGGGGTGGGCTGTCGCGTCTCTTCCTGTGCAGTATTCCCACCTGCCGCCTGGGAATCATCTAGCAGCCAGGCGGAAGCCACGTCGGTATTCGTGAGTGATTCATGGCTGAATGTAGAGGTTTTGCTCGCTGCCCCTAAACTCTTCTGTGCAGCATTCCCACTGGTTTTCGTTGCATCACCCGTACCCGTAGGCACTGAAGCAAACAGGCTGACATCACATACGTCTGACGCTGGAATACCTTTAGGCTTAGTCATGCGCTCTTCCCGCTTACCACTGTCTTTTGTTGGCGCAACGCCAGCGTTGCTACTGTGCTTGCCCTGGGGGCCGAGGACGGTTACCTCATAAGCGGTTTCTCGCGGGTATAGGCCTTGGTGTTCTACTGGCAGCTCCACCGCGATCATTCCCCTGAACTCGATTATGCCGGAACGTACCCGCCACAACGCTTGGTCAGATGGCAACGTCCAGGTCTTCGCCGCTTCGCTCCCCTCTGGCACTCCCTCGATTTCAGTGATGAGCCAGCCGCGATCGGCCAATGCTGCCAAAAGTACCTGTGTAAACTCCCCTGATTTACCTGGGGCTCGAAAGTCACCGCCAAAGGCCGCGGCAACGTCATCATCCAGCTTGGAAAGGGCTGTCTCCCGAACATGATGTTCGGAGAGGTAAAGCCGCTCACCAACGCGGAAGCCTGCCGCTTTGACACGCTTCGCTAAACCTTTCACCTGATAGGGTACTTGGGGAACCACTCGCAAGAACGTTTCGATCGCCAGCTCCTGGACGTTCAGATTCTCAAGCACCTTGCGTTTCTCGCCTCGTGTAGCGAGGCCGTCTATCTCTCGCAGCTGCTGGAGGAGAGTGACTGCGCGGCGCACCCCCTTGCTACTGAGGCCAGGGAAAGCCACTGGCATCAGGTTGGGAGAATGCTCGTATTTTACTGCCAGCAACAGTATGGCTCGCTCATCCTCAGGCAGCTCCCACCACGCGGGGAACTTTGCCAACAGACGCCCGCTCTGTTTATCGTGGTAGGATAGGCGGACCCACTGCCCGTCCTGTTTCGCATGCGAAACAGTCTTGCCAATATCATGTGCTGCCGCGGCAAGAGGGAGGAGGGGATCGGCACCTTCGTACTCGAAGGCCTCATCGATCACGCCTAGATGGTGCTCAAGCAGTGTCGTACTGTGGCCGTCACCGCAAAAAGCATCAGGGTGAGCCTGGAGGTAACCGAGCAACTGGTTAATTAGCGGCATGTGATGTGCCGGAACGTTACCCGACAGCTGCGCTTTCACTGGCTTGAAGTTAATCGGATCAGGATAAGGCATGTACGTAATTGAGAGATCCATGCCCCGGAACTCACCGCGAGATTTAGCGCGCTGTCGACGTGTTATTAATCCCATTCCCACTATGAGCAGAACGATCACAGAGCCAGCAGCCATTCCCCCGGCTAACCATGGCCAGACAACACGCAACCTTGCCAGGACGACCTCAGTGGCCGCTGATGCCGCGTTCGCGGGGTTTATCTCTTCGTCACCCTCTACCCAAAAGCCAGCGCCAGCTAGCCACTCCTGCAGCGTTTCCGGCCCCATGAAGTAAAAAGCAGTAGCCGCGGCGAGACTGTAGAAGATAGTTAGAGCAATAACGGATCTTAGCAGTGTCGAGCGATACCCCATCAAACTCATGTCATACGCTCCAGGCGCTTGATACGCCGATATGTCGGCGGATGTGTCGAGAAAAGCCCCCAGCTCGATTCAAGACCCGTAGAGAGCCTACTGAGAAGCCGGCAGCCTGCTATTGGAGAGGCAACACGCGCCGCGTCACGGTCGGCACGATATTCCATTAGATGCCCTAAGTGGCGGTCCAAGACTTTGAAAAGCCCTAATGCCAAGCGAATCCCCAAGCTCGCCACAGAAAAGTACAAGCCGCTCAACAGGCCAATCAGGGGAATGGGACGAAGAATTGTATAGATCAACCGCGCCAGCCAAAGCGCCACCCGCAAAATGCTGTGCTGCGTCCACCAGTATAGGCTCGCAGACGCATCGCCGCGGCGAAGGTGTGACCTCTCGTGCGCCAGCAGCCACTCAAGCTCATCAGGAGGCAGATTGAGGGCGCCCCGGGAAACGATTACAACGCCACCCGTAAGGCTCGGTATTGCATAGGCCTGAAGGGCAGGGGTCTCGTAAACCCAGACATGATCTGCAATCTCACGAGCCCCTGGGAATAGTCGGCCGATCCGGTAACTGGCTGGCGCCAGCCTAAGCCCTAGCCAGGCGAGGGCAGTCAGGCCCCCACCTGCGAGGAAGGTGGCCTTGGCCAGCCAAGTGACAGTCATCAGCTCGCCAGGGGGGCGCATAAACTCCAGGGGCAAGCCAATGAAGACCACGACCGGCAATACCACCATCACAGTAAAACCAAGCGCCCCAGCGAAACAGGCCGAAAAGGCAGACAGAAGCGCTAGCATAGGCCAAGCCTACCCTTTGCCCTCGGCCAGCATGCGGATGGCCTCCTGGGTGCTGTGGCCCTCCTCGGTGAGCTTCATCAGGCGTGCCTGGTCCTTGGGATTGGTCGAATATAGGAAGTAGGAGTAAGGATCGACCACAAAGCGGAAAAGGCCACCCCCGCTCTCGTGCTTGACGAAGACCTCCGAATAGCCGGCACCGGGCTTCACACCGCGCAGCATATCGAACAGGAATTCATCCTCACCGCCCAATTTACCGTTCTTTTGGGCGTAGTCCAGCGAGGGACCAGACTGCTTGAGTACGAATGTCCATGGCGCGTTGTCGAAGGCAGCCTGAGCGGCCGGCGACAGGTCGGTATCCTTAAAGCCCTGAGTAATGAAGCCGGCACTGCCGTAATACTTACGGATGCGCCGGAAGGCGGTTTCGATAAACTTCCCGCTTTTCGGGTCCGCGAGTAGATCCCATGCCTCATCGATCAGCATCATTTTCGGGATGTTGCGTGGGCGCAGATACATGTCCCGCGTCGTCCGAGCCATCAGGAGTGTCATGACCACATTCCGAAGCTCACGATCGACGTTTAGCTCTTCCAGCTCGAGTATGGTGAACTCATTGGAAAGATCCAGCTGGGGCTCACCGTTGAACCATGCGGCATGCCGACCTACGGCATACGGCTCCAACTGCAACGCAATACTCTTGGCCACCGGATCACTGTCTGCCCGGGACTCAAGCCACTGATAGACATGCTTGGTTTCCATGACCTCGCCATGTTTATCGTGCGCCTCAAGGATGCCTTTTTCGATCAACTGGTATTCGTAGTTGTCGGGCTCACCTAGGGGGAACGCCATCTGAGATATGGCATCCTTCAGCACCGGGATCATTTCTGCGATCTCGCTGCCACCTTCATCATCGTCGTAACGCTGCTTGCCTTTGATACCCCAGAATGGGTTAAGTGAGACCGGATGGTTAGGATCAAACCTCAGTTCCTGACCGCCCAGCAGTTCACACAGCTCCTTATAAGAGCCGCCCACGTCAATGATACGGACCACGCCATCACGACAGCGCATGTCGGTAACGAATTCGTTGGCAAGGAATGACTTACCCGCACCCGAGGTCGCGATCACCGAAAAATTGTATGAGGTGGCCGAATCAAAAATGTCGATACACGACATTTGACCGCGGCGAGAAACCAGCAACAGTCCGTTTGCGTAGAGGTAAGGGTTCCCCTGTGGGTCTTTGCGTACTACTGGCCCGTTACCGCCCCAATCGCCCTGGCAGATTGAGGCGCAAGCGCCGTTTAGGCTGGACACCATCTGTGCCCGCTGAAGGCCTGATGTAGGCTTGTCCATGCGTGGGTTGTAGCCCCATGGCAAAGACGACAACCAGATAGGCAGCGAGATATAGCGTTCACGCGAGGCTCTGAAGCCTGCTTTCCGCCACAACGAGGAAACATAGTCCGCGTCCGAAGCTGCTCGCTCGGGTTCGGTGATGATATTGATCCCCGACCACATGCGTACCGGGCAGTAGTTTGAGCGAGTATCGTTGAGCAGCTGCTGGGTATCTCTACGCCGCGTGAAGAGGTGCGGCATCATCCCCTTGTACCACTCGGAATCACTCATGCATTGCTTTGAGATCATGCCCATTCGCATGGTGATGTCATCACGAGCCTTTTCGGTGTTCGGCTTGTAGATGGTGGTATACATCCAGTAGGCCGGCGCGATCCGATCGGTCGCCGACTTCAACTCCCCAAGCATGTCACCTGTCATGTAGAGACGCAGGTAGTCCGGGTAGGTGTCGATGGTCAAAGGGACAACATCCACCTCCCTTTCATTGTCGCTAAACTGGACTGCACCCGAGGACTTCACTCGAATGCGTGTGCGCTTATCGAAAATGGAATCAATGAAGTGACCACCTTCCTCCTCCAGGCGTTGAAGCTCCCCTGGCACCATTTGTGGGTTGGCTATGCGGCGCAGCACACGTCGCGTACCCAATTCGTTCATCAGGGCAGGGGACAGGCCCATAGAGCTGAATGTCCCCATCACCGACTGCCGGAATTCGTCGCACATGTGCCGCCATGAACGAATCTCTTCAGCATGCTCTGGGTCACCGCCAAAGGTCATGGTGAAAAAGGCGAAGTAATGCACCTCCCGGGGATATAGACGCTCATTCGGTAGGAGGCTTTTGTTCCCGGCCGCGGCGTCAAGCATGTGCTTGCTACGGCGCTCTACCAGCTCTTGGAGCATAGGGTCTTTGCAGTAACGTAACCGCCGTGCCTGCCAGGTATTTATCCGGTCCTCAATGGCCGGCGAACTATGGGCGACGAACTGGATAACCGTGTCCGCTGGCGCTCGCGTAATCAGCGACTCGATTTGCTCCTCGATGTCCTTGCCAGCCACCATCAATGGCGCAAACTGGACGCCGAAGCCAAGCTGAGGATGTTTACCATCATCCCGGACACAGTAGTTATCTTCATAGTCGATGTAGGGGAGCAGGCTCGCGGGATCATCCCGCTCAGTCAGCGCCTCGGCTGCCTGGAGGGGGAGGGCGCGATCGCCATAATCGGGAGCGCCCTGCTGGATCATGCGGCGCACTTGGTGCCGCATACGAGTCATCGCGGTTATCTTCATATCAATTCTCCGGGACGATCTGCATTTGCGGCTGAATGCGATAAGGATTCACGCTGGCGTCTTGCCCTCTCGGCGCGATGTGTTGAACACCCGGAGAAGGTCCGATCATGCCTGCCCCAATGCCATCGTCACGCAGCTGGCCATAACTCCAGTCATCAGGCAGAGTCACATACAGGTATTCGCCCGATCGTAGAATGCCGTCATCACCGCGCCATGGCGCCACCCAGATACGCACCGGTTTACCTGGCTGGTAGACAGGCATATCGGTTAGGCCTCCCCCGCTATAGGGTCGCCATTGCTCGATCTTTTCTTCTTCAGCTTCTGAGCCATCCTTACGGCCCTCCATCACTGTTTCAGAGGAACCACTATTTGCCACCGCAGCTTCATAAACATCGCCGGTACCGACACACTCGCTTCCCAGCTCACAATCATGCTGGACAGTGGCACACCCACCGAGGAACAGCAGGGCGGTCAAGGGGATCATCAACTTTAAGCTCATCGTATTAGCCCTCGCTCGGCATCTTGTCGGCCAGCTCGTAGGCTTCCCACTCGAGCTTCTGGCCTTCCTGGATTACAACAGTGCCACGGCGCCCTGATGGAACCTCGATCACCGGGAACATGGATTCAGCCTCTTCGATGTAACGCTCTGCCAGTATCTCCATCGCGCGGCCTGCACCGCCGTACATGCCAACCTCGGCGACACTGTTCGGGTCGATGGTGGTGACAACGCCGCTGCCTGTGACAGCCGATTCAGCACCTTGAGCTGCTGTTGCAGCAATGCTGCTGGCGCCTTCTGCGAAGCCAGCAAGCATGGCCTTACCCAGCAGGGCGCCAGCACGTCGCTCAACTTTGCCGCGAAGCCCCAGACGGCCATCCGAGTCCACGATGTAGCCATTGATTGGAGACTCAAGCATCATTCCAGTCCGTGTATCGACACAGGAAATACGAGAGACGTTGATATGCGCTCGCTCGCTCGACAAATCACCGTAGCCACCGCCCATACCAAAGCAGTCAGCGAGGCGATACCGCGCACTGCCAGGTAGGAATGCATCGTTTTGAATGCGGAATAGCACCGGCTGAGGGTTGTTGCGGGTACGCTCGGCAGCGCCAAAGTCAGCGCCAGTCAACATTGCCACCTCAGAGAACGACCCCATAGGGAGGAACCCAGCTTTAGGTGGCCCCAGATCCTCTTCTTCGTCATCCTGCTGAGCCGCTTCATTACGTAAGATGCGAGCGCTGGACTCACCACTTGAGCCATTGAGTACGATCGGGTCAGCCGGTCCTTCTTCCTTCTGGAGCTGTGGAAACTGTGAAGGAATGACGCCGCCCTGTGTCGACGATTGTTGCCTCGGGGGTAAACCGGCACGGCCAGAGTCACCATCTCGACGCGCTACCGGGGGCGGAGGTACCGCGCTAGCGTCGTCGCCTCGGGGGGGGCGAAGATAGTCAGACGGGGCACGGTTGGCGTCGGTGCTTCTGTTTGAAGATGTGCCAATGCGAACCTCACTGGTGCCATCATCTCCGCTAGAAATATCGGCTAGTCGTGTGCGCAGCGACTCCATGGTTTCCCGCGTTTGCTCGCGTTCGGATTCCATGCCAGCCTGCATTTCTTCGAGCTGCGCCTGAAGTCGTGCATCCCTCTGCTCTTGACTCTCGCGCTGGTCTGCCAATTCTTCATGAGCCTCCCTTAACTGTTGTTGAAGTCGGGAAATAGTGACTTCCTCCCCATGCCGTGTATCCGGCGTGGTGTCCATAAATTCCGGGGGAGGGGGCGCTTTATTGCTACTGTTGTCTCGTGCGCTAATAGCGTTACTTGCCACAAGCCAGATGACTAGGCAGGCCCCACCACCATATAGAAGCCACTTTCTTCCCTGCGCTCGCTCCAACAGGCTCTGAGAGACTACCTTGGACTTAGCTCGGGCCTTGGCCACCCTAGAAGGCTTGTCCTGGCCCGATTCATTCGGCTGCTGGTTGTTCTGATCTTCAGCCACGGTCAACCTCCACGACGATCATTCGGGGCTGATCGCGCTCACTTACCGTGTCCCCTTCCAAGGAAACAGCAACGACGCCATCGCGGTAGAAGTCACGAGGCTCGACTTCAAGGGAGGTATCAGAAGACAGCCGGTAAATATTCACGACATGGCCGGAACCACGGTACTGGGTTTCCGCTGTGAGCTTGAGCGTGCCGCCATTAGGCATTTCAAGTCGGGCACTAGGCGGGGCGCCAGCCGGCTCAAACCCGCTAGGGCGAGCCCCCTGGAAAGCGGACAGGATAGTGTCAGCAATCCAACGATCCTTGGGCCGGCTTTCCCTTTCGGGCTCTGCGGATAGGTCAGGGGCGTTTCGATACCGGAACACCTGGGCATCGATGCCGCTTTCCGGCGCTAGCTTCACCGTGAAGGCCTCGCCGCTTCGCAGCTGGATGAAGATAGAGAACGGGTCGGCTTCGTCTGCAGGACGGATGAGGAGACCACGTTTGCCATCAGTCGGCACAGGGTTGTCACGCAACTCGGCCTCGGGGGGGATAACAATCGTAGAGTACGGCTCTGGGAATACCAGCCGGTTATAAGCATCGGTGGATACAACCACCTTCTGGACATCATCGCTGGCGCTGACAAAGGTGGCGACGGCAAGCGCCGCCACCATGACCAGCCCCTGCATCTTAGGCTTTTTCATTCGTCCTCCAAAGAGAAACCAGCGACATACGGAACGCCACCGCTGAAGGAATAGCGGACACGGTAAGCAATCGGTTCGTCTTCGATCTGTTCGGTGCCATGCCAAGCCCGCAAGCGCCCATAAACTCGCACTGTGCCGTCTAGGACTTGGGTCCCTTCAATGAACAAGGCCTGGGTACGCTCAGATTTCTCCAGGTCTGGAATCCGTGCTTGTAGATCATTGCCGACCTTGGCATAGAGGGCCGGCGTCATCCGGTTCTGGAACCGAGCGTATTGGCTTCTCACGTTCCTTGGGGTCCAAGAGCTGTGCAGCTGGGCATCCGCCATGGCTATCTCAGTGAGGTAGCTCGCATCGGTATAACCAGCGCTGGCGCCCACCTCGACCGGCCCATCCACGACGTGCAGGTTGTAGGGAACCAGCCGGGTTGGCATATTGGCGCTGAGCTGGACATAGCTCTGCAAGACATAGATCAGCAACCCAGTCAGGAGCAGGGTGCAGAACATCCAGCCCCTGGCAGCGACCCACTGATTTCGCAATGCATTGAGGTATTTCATCAGCGAATGTACTCCAATCGCATTGGCCTAGGTGCGTATTTGCCAAGCAGCGGGTCTAACTTGAGCCCCATCCGCCACAAGACATGCTGCACTTGTCCCCGCTTCTGGCCGGCACGCATCTTCTTAGCCATCATCATGAGAAAGATCCCCGCAAATAGGCCTGGGATAAAAAACCGCATGATGATGCCCACGCCGATCACCATGATGGCGACAACCACCTCGGTCATCTCCCAGGCGAAGATGGGGATAGGGGCATCAACATCCTGCGGTATCCGATAGGACTCGTTAGACATGACCCGCGACTCCTAACTCAGGTGCCTGAGAACCAGCTGAAGATTTCCTTGATCATGAAGGGGCCGACCGCAAAGGCACCGGCGATCCCTAGACCCAGGAACGCAGGGGCAGCAGATTGACGTCCAAGGCCCACCAGGCAACCGATGATCAGCGCCAGAATGGAAATGCCGATACCGAAGGGCCCATGCGCCAGCTCTTCAACCTTGTCAGCGAAGTCTTCAAAGTCTTCCTGTGCCCATGCTGGCATCGCCAGGAAAGCGGTAGTAGCAACCAACAGTGAGCGCTCTGCTGCTCGCTTCTTGTTCATGCGGAGGCATTCGACTAGATGAGCGAGCTTGCCCTGCTTGGTTGTGGCCTGGGTATCTACGGAAGTAGTCATTGGTACTGATCTCCTAATGTCGCGAGGACTTCGTTTGCGTATTGCTGGCCTGCCGGACTATTCGGCGACCCAGCGTTGTAAGCGGCCAATGCCGCCTCCCACTCGCCGTAGCGCGTGATGTTGTCGTAGAGAATCCACGTCCCTACAGCGAAATTCGTACACTCATTTTCCAACAACTCACGCTCGGTAATTCCCCATTGCTGGAGGTAATTCCGGTTGGTTTCCTGGTCGAGCCACCATGTATTGACTTGCATAGCGCCTAGGTCGTAAGTGCCATTCTTGTTCGGACCTATGCGACCCACTAATTGCCCTCGGCTGCCGCTCTCTTGAAGACGCACTGCCGCGACAATCTCGATGGGTACTTGGTAGTAATCAGCGATTTCAGGGACACAATCAGGTAGGGCAATCATTGACCACCTCCTAGCGCTGTTCTTCAGCCACTGCCGCGGATTCCCCAGCGCCAGCTTCGTCGTTGGTTTCTTCTGGGGTGTTCTGCGCTTCAGGCTTGGCCACATCAAACGGCGTCATCATCCGCTCAGCGACCATGGCAGTGGGGCTGACACGATCCATCACCAGCCCGACCTCCAGACTTTCCTCGAAGCCGCCTTCTGCTCCTGGTTTGGGGATCTTTCGCAATAGGCCGGTAACTCGTCCCTCAACATGAAGGGCGGTGCCGGCCTCGTACTCGACAAGTCGATCGACAACGCGCCCAAAAGCAGCCATGGACACCACGCCGGTATGCTGAAAGGAGCGCCCCAGGTCCGGTCGGTCAGGGCCGATCTGCAGGTACGCTGTGGAGGGTGGTCCCTCCTTCTCGGGAGTTTTCACCCCCCTCAGCAAGCCAATCGCAATGAAACGATTGAAAAGATGTTTTTCGATGTTGCCCTCGATCATCGGGGCAGCCGGCTGGATGTTGTTGGCCACCAACTCGGCACTCAGGTGCTGCTCACCCGTGTGGTGTGCACGGCGCACAATGCCGCCAACATGGCCGAAAATTTCAATGTAAGAATCAACATCCAGCTTGGCTGCGCGATCAGATAGATGATTCGGAATTCGGACAATGATCTGATTTACAGATTGGATTAGGGCTTCTGTGCTTCGCTTGTTCTTACCAACCTTGAGCACCATCAGGCCAGAACGACCGCGCTCCTTTGGCGTCTCTTTTCGTAGAATCTGGGCGTGGGCGATAAAGACGTTCATTGGTCTGCCTCCAGGTAAAAAATCTCGGCGCGACGGTTTGCCGCCCGCGCTTCATCAGTCGTGCCGTCAACCAACTTGGGATAGATGCCATGCCCTTCCGTCAGGAACCGGGCCTTTGGCCAAGCCAAATGGAGCTGTCCCGCGATCGCATCAGCGCGGCGCTGTGAGAGTGAAATGTTGTAGGACTCAGGGCCGATATGGTCGGTGTACCCAACAATGAGCACACGGCCAGCCAGGTCTTCTCCTTCCAGGAAGGAAGCCATTTCACGCTGAGAGGTAGGCGTCAGCGTTGTTGAGTCGAACTCGAAATGGAAGCGCGCCAGAGGCACAGACTCCATGGCGTCCTTGTAGTCATCCAGCATTGAGGCATGGCGCTGCTGCCAATAGGCCTCGTCGTAAACGGTGCCGCCGTAAGCGTAGCGATCAAGCCCCTGGCCAGCCCCGTAGTACCAGTTGGTGGTACGGGTCGCGTTGACCCCTTGAAGCGTATAGGCAGGGATCACCACATGCCGACTGGTCATCGTGTTATACGATTCAGGTAGCGTTGACGTCCGTGCGTGCTCCAGAGCCGGAGGATGTGCTGCACAGCCAGCGAGAACAGCTGTCAGCGCGACAGCAAGCACAGGGTTTCGCAGTGTCATCAAAGGTTCTCCAGGTACTTGATTACCGCCTCGGCCCTCTCGGCAACGTCTCCCGACAGGCTCAATAGCTTCACTTCAGAACGAGACACAGCGACAAAGGCAGGGTACTCACGAAGACCTGCCCAACCAGCAAGCCTCGCTGCTCGCTCAATCGCCTCGACAGAGCTGGGATCGCTGATATGGTCGTCCGCAAACTCGTTCCACCGAACTTGGGGAACATGCAATTGGAGGTGCGCCAGCACATCGTCATAGTCCTTGAGGGGAACCCCGGTTTCGCCAGCCGTGAGAAAGGCTTTGCGAACGTCATTGGCGACCCCTGGAATAGAACGAGATGCGTAATAGGCGCGTTCGCGCCATGCTCGTTCAAGGCCGGTATGGGAAGGCAGAGGAGCATAGCGGTACTCCAGGCCCGCCGCTTCGACGGCTGCCTGAATAGAAGAGTGGTGTTTGTCCATGGCCTGGCAGTGCGGGCAATCGAAGCTGGCAAACTCAACCAGCGCCAGAGGCTGATCATTTCCGGCATGAGCGCCAGCAGCGAGCCCCAAGGTGGCCACGGTGACACCGAGAATTCTACGGATGGGGTGTAGCAGGCGGGTAGGGGAAATCATTGGTCGCTCTCCCCCGACTGATCACTAGATTCGTTACCTTGGTGGCTTTCGATCCAGGCGTCTTCGTGCAGCAAGCGCCACACGGTAAAGCGACATGCATAGTCAGCTGATTCAAACGCCTCATGCACCGATTCCTGTTGCTTAGGAAAGGTTAGCTGCGTCAGTGAAGTTGCCACATTGCCAAACCACAGAACGGGCTGACAGGTACGCTCAATTCGAGCTTCTGAATCGGTCGCCAGAACAATCCATGCGACCCATACTAATATGGCCACGCCAATAAGCGTGCTGCCTCGCATCGCCATCATCTCAATTCCGCCTCCCAGCGGTGCTCTCTCATAGGTGCCCTTAATGGGCCTCGCAGGTAGATAGGGCAGCCACTGACACTTAACCGGGGGAAGTAGAAATTTTTTTTGCGCGAGTCGCTTTGCTGGCGCTTGCCAAGGCTTAGAGGGAGATGAAAACGACTATCGAGGGAGGCTTAGAACAGGGAGAGCTGGGTTTCTTTAGAGCGAGGAGAGGGGGAGGTGCTGCTTTGCTCATAATCGACTGTCGAATACGCTCCAGAGGCATCATCAGCGCCAGCGAGCCACGCCATATCCTCAGGCGACCAAGGAAGATAAGGAGAGGGCTGATAGCTGCCCAGCGTTTTGTGTAATTCATGAGACAAGCGGTAAGCCTCGTCGCGCCCTTGATCCATTACCTTTCCGTTAGGATGTGTTTTCGGGATGCTAACTCAAATGCTAAAGCTGGCGCGATCGCATCGACCGCGCCAGCTCAATTCTTACAGGGCGGGCTTATCGGCCACCAGGATGGTCACGTTCACACCAGTTCCGGTGAACTCGCCCTGATAGCTAGCTGGCCATGCCATTTCCCAACCTGGCAGCAGATCCTTGCCACGCATGCTGCCGGGGAGGATAGCCACCAGCCGCCCGCCCGGAGCTAGACAACCCGCTGCGGCTTCAAGATGATGCAGGGCGCGACCTTTGCTGTACGGCGGGTTCATGACTATTTTGGTGTAGCTTCTGGCCGTATTTGCCCATTCCAGAAAATCGGCTTGATGGCAGCGAAACCCCTTCGCCGCCAGCACCTTGCAATGCAGAGGTGCCAGCTCGACACAGGTAGTGCGATCATTGGGAAGCATATCAGCAATATGGCCCTGGCCAGCACTTGGCTCTAGTGCCGTATCTTCGTCGTTGATCTCGGCCAGTTCTACAACCTCATACGCCAAGCGTTCCGGGGTGGGGTAATACTGGTGGCTCTTATGGTCAGGGATGCAACCACTGGCAACAATCTCATCCAAAACCGGCTTGGTGTGGTAGTCGAACTCAAACCACGACGACGCGCCGTTATCACTGCCCATCTTAACCCCACCGATAGCCATGAGTACCTGCTCAGCCTCAGCCAGCGCTGCCTTGTCCTTCGCGCCATAATCGAACTCAATCGCCCAAGGGTTCTCTGTCTTCGGTGCCCGTATTTCGAGATGACGCAGGTGGCTGGGGCAGCGGGTAGGTACGCTGCGCATGGAGCTGAGTAGATTGATGACCGCAAACGGGAGTGGGCGATCCATTAGCACAAAGTCTTTAGGCTTTCGCTTGGGAGGTGTACGGAACTCGGAAGGAATTGCAGCCGGGTGCAAATGCGCCAGCACTTGGTTCAGGCGAAAGGCAATCTCGGGGTGTACTTCAAGATGCGCCGTGCCTTTTTTAAAGACTTTCAGGTACAGAGCGCCGCCATCAACCATAAACCGCTTGCCTGGGGTGCGCCGTGCAATATCAATCAATCGGCTGGTGGCCTGCCAGTTTGGCTCATCGCGGCCCATAAATTTAGCAACGACTGAGCGAAGGTCATTGATATGGCCTGCTTGGTCATGATTCACCGTCTCATAGGAAGTGACGACATAATTGAGGATCATCCTCTTGTAGAAACCTTCAGGCCGATTGGTAACATGCTCACGGCTTAGGGCGCGGAATATACCGTCGACACGCTCAGCTAGGAAGGTGCCGCGCATCATTAGCAGCTCGGTCAGGGTTGCCCTGACGGTTTCCTCAGTGAAGTCCGGGGTTTTCATCTCGTTAATCTGCTCCCACCACTCGCTGCGGCGAGTCTGAGGCATGAAGTCGAGAACATCGGTCATCTTCAAGGCCCGGTCCCAATATTCAGCGTTCAGCGCTGCGATCGCGCCTTCTTCAATAAAAATATTCTCTGCGGACAGTGATGAGTAACGTGTGTTGTCGTGCTTGCGGTTGCCCTGGATGAAGTAGTTGATGACACCCTTACGATCACCATCAAGCAGTGCCGCCACTTCTTCCACACGCCTACGCATTGCGTTGTAGCGCCCCACCAACCCATCGACCATATCTGTCGAGGCCGGGGCAAAGAACTCGCCCATATCTCCAAGGTATTCAGTGCTGTCGTGGCTATCAATGGCTTCGTGAATCATGGTGCCGCTCCCTATTTAGTGATCTATTACAAGCGAGTTTCCGAGGTGCCTGGCCTCCTGCGTAGGTGACGCCGACCGGCTGCCTTCGTTATGATGTAAACACTTTAATACAGAATAACTGTTTACGACAAGTAATAAAGTGTTCAACGCACACTTTTAAGGAGAGAGCATGCCCACAGATAACATCAGCAATCAACAGCTATACGCAGCACTGGCAAGGCTTAGAATGAATGGTCGTGCATGTAATGCAGCTGTAGAGGTGATTACGAAGGTGTGCGACACATACGCCGAAGCAGCCAATAAGCATGGCGTGTCCAGAGCTGCTGTTTCTCAGGCAGCAAAGCGAATACAGGCGGAAGTAGAGCGGGTGTTCGTGGCAGTCGAGGTGAGATTGCCCAAGGACAAGCTGCTGGCGCTGGATGAATGGCTAGAGTGTCAAGGAGGGGCAAGACTAACTAGCAGCGACTCTGAGAACGGAGAACCGTAGAAGGCTAAGGCGGGGAATACTGACAGGGGAAGCGGGCTGGCTAGCCAACCCGCTGCGTCACATCCTGGATGAAGATGCTTTTGCGGCCCAGCAAATCACAAAGAGGCGCGGCGCTCGCCTGCCTCGGGCGGTGCATACTGGCTAAGGGTCGTTTCTAGCTGTTCGGGTATCTCAAGGCAAGTACGAAGCTCACATTGAGCATGGATCAGTAGCGCCAGCTTGGGCGTCCACTCAGGCAAACCAAGGTGGCCGATATACTCCTCAGCAACAGGGCCAGCCAGAAACTCAGCCGCCGACACCTGGTGCTTTAGGTTATTGCTTTTCAGGTCGTCAATCGCCTTCAAAAATACTTGCGTGAGCAATTGGCGATGGGGCAATAGTTCCTGAGCCTGGTGGCAATCCGTCGACACAATGCCCTGGCCAGGAATCAAAACATCAGCAAGTGCGGAAATTTGTGAGTCCATTATTTAACTACTCCCCTCCAGTCCCAGCCTCAAGGCTTTCAAGGTGATTGTTAATTGAGGCCATGACCTTCATTGGATTGGCCACGCGATCAAAACGAGCCTCGCTTGTGCTAGTGCCTGCCGCCGACATTTCCACCGTCCCGTATCCCAGTAAGCGGCCCACAATCGTCTGGTGTACTTCGGTCGAGCGAATGTGATGAATAAACAGGGGGGTAACACGTCTGGCGATGATGCCGTGCCGCTCTATAACGCGATCGGAGCCGATTGCGTATTCGTGAGCAAGGCGCTGGTAGGCGACGTTCAGCAACCCCCAGGCAGCTAGCCCCATCCCTGCCCAGGAAAGGATGTTCGTCAGAGGTGCTGGAGCATTCGCCCCAGCGAGGGCGAAGGGGGCATGAGGCGCAAAGTGCAACACAGCCCCTAGGGGTACGAGCAACCAGTGGCCCAATAGGGCGCGGTGACTAACTCGGAAGGTGGTCTTGCTATTCATGGATTTCAACTCCCGGCTGCTGCCACCTCCGCTTCGTGCAGCCGGTGGCTCAATTGTGATTCTGCATTTTCAACATGGAAAAGCTCGATGCTGTCATCCGGCCAGCGGATCAGGACGAACCCATCTCGCAGCAAGTGGGTAAGAGGGGTAGGGCCAGAGATGACAGGTAGCGAGGGGCCTTCGAGTGTGTGGAGTTCCCATCGACTGGCTGAGCGATCATGAAACAGAGCCGCGTTGTCAGCGCCACCTGGCCACTTCAGGTCACAGTCGCGTTCAAGACGCCTAACAAGCTGTCTTGCCTGGCGGGAATTACGCGGCCCGCTCATAGGCAACCTCCAGCCCACACACTTTCTTTACGGCACACTCAATTTCTTGGCGCACCCGTTCCATTGTCAGTAACCGCGCCCCCTCCTCATCAATGATCAGCGTCAGTTTTCCGTTGGTTTCGCGCATGGTCGCCCGATCTACGACAAGTCGTGAGAGCAGGGAAAGCTCGTCGTGCGCGTTCGCAATTAGAGTATTTGAATCCATAATACCAACTTTAACTATACTAGACGACATTTTTTAACTATAAATATATGACACTTTTTATTGATGCCTTGTCATTACTAATTGCCGTGATTACTGACCAACGGCTCTGCGATACACTGGGTAACGCTGCACTTGTGATGGCTCTGGGTAGCGCAGAGGATACGTTGTCTTAAAATGCTTCGCAGAGTTTGAAATTGAAAACGTCGTCTTGTATAATTTATACATTGGACAGTAGCTTTGCCTAAGACCACCAAAACAAGGGATTAAAAGGGGATCGAAATGACTATCAAGCGTGCTCTCAAGGGTTTGGCTGCCACATCAATGTTGCTGTTGGCTGCCGGTTGCGCAGCTCCGCAAGGGTCTGGCATGTTGCAGAACTCAGCCGTCAACGCGATCACAGGCGTGGCTGATGTGCTTGGAGGCCGCAACAACAATAGCGCCAGCGCAGCAGGCGCAAACTCGGCCAATCACATGCAGGGCGTTCAGGGTTTGGTTAATGGCGGGAAAGCAGGTATGAGCGGTGCTGCCTACGGTGCTGTTGGCGCTGGCGCGCTAGGACTGGCAGATATGGGGATGCGAAGCGCTTTCACCGCATTGCAGGGCGAATCCGAAGTCGGGTTCGAGGACGTTGCCAACATGAAACAGAACATCGCCAAGAGCGATCCCTATGTCGATGGTGAAGGCCGTACCTGCATTGATTACCACATCACTGTTACTGGTGGCCCCGAGGACAGTGATCAGAATGTCACTACTTGTCAGAATGCCGGTGGTGACTGGGAACGAATCTGATTCGACCAGCGGCCACTCAAGTAGTGGCCGCTAAGCTTTTGGAGGGCAAAATGGCTGACGATAATTGCAACACCTCGCGGTTCGATAAGTCTGCTTTGGACATGACGAGACTGGAAGCCTTCACGATGACTGCCATGCACGCCATTCTGCTTGGTGAGAGAGGGGGTAAGCTCAGTCCCGAAGAAGTCGGCGAGAACGCGGCAGCCTGTGCCGAAGCGGCCCTTTCCGCTGCCTCTGAAACGCTCGATGACCAGGACACTGAGCCGAGTTAAACCCATGCAAGACTGCAAGTACGCGATCGGGCAGCAACCTTGACGGTATGCTGCCCGCTTTCGTTGGAGGCCGGTTTAATTGTTCCGCATGCGAAACAGAGCAATGCCTACTAGAGAGGCTATCGCTGCGAATCAAGCCACTCGTTGGTGAGCTTGATTTGATACTGATCTGGATAGTTGCGAGGCCCATCGGGCTCAAAGACTCCCTCCTGTACTGCGTGGTCAAGATGGCGATACGCTTTCTCATACCCAGGCACATGCAGTCGCTTGATCATTTGCAGTACCTCCTCCTTTTCGGCAAAGCGGTCCAGGGAGATGAACTCGAGCAGCTGCATTAGGCCATCTTGCGAGCTGAAAAACCCCAGGTCGCGGTCAGCCACCGTGCTTCCCGATTTACGGTATTCCAGTGTCCCATCATACTGGCAGCCATTTGCCCTGGGAGAGCTGGGCCGGTTATGGACCAAGCGTAGGCTACGATCTTTGTCCCCATCATTCCCAGACAGCCATTCAACCCAGCCGTCCTCGACCCCTTTAATCGGCCCGCCACACACGTCGCACGTCCACTCCGACATAACATTTCCCCACTCAGTTTCTATGAAGCTTGCCGATCAAGGTTGCCATAGTTTCCTCATTCAGGCAGCCCTGTAAGATCATTCCAGCTCCTACCTAATGTTTCGCACGCGAAATCGTCCTCTCATTGCCATCCGTCCCAGCACAATACCGAAGCGCTGCGGATCTTTTTGAGGTCCGCCTCGTACAGCTCCGGGACTGATCATATGATTAGCCGCGACAGCCTTCACCAGTGTGAGTAGCCATTCCCTACAAACCGGATACTGGTATGCGGGCCAAGTGAGCAAGGGTGGAAGGGTGGAAGGGTGGAAGGGTGGAAGGGTGGAAGGGTGGAAGGGTGGTCAACATGGAGGACACAACCCCCTTCGAAGACGAACTGCTTCTTGGTGATGCCTATGGCCACTTCGCCGGGTGCAAGACAACGCAGCACTGATGGAGGCGGCTAGCGGCAGGTTATAGCCTCGCTGTACTTTGGTACCATTATCAAGCGGCAAGCAGCACCGTAAGATAATTATGCGCGTTTACGGTTAAGATAAAGTCACGACCTTGTAACCCAACTGATCTAGACAGGTTTCTATCTGCTCGGGACTCACGAAATCGGTATTTATACTGACCGAGACGTTCTGCTCATCCGCGCTTACGGATATATCATAAATCCCATCCAGACGGCGCAGCGAATTGCTGATACGGGCCTCGCAACCGCCAAAGTGGATTTTCTCGTCTCCAACGATTACATAATTGACCTGTTTGAACATAAATTCATCCTCTAACTAGCATAGAGAAAATAAGGGTTAGAGCCGCTCGAATGTCAAGCGATTCGAAATTGCAAAATGTCACGCCATCTCCTTGCCTTGGAGCCGCTCCAGCCTTCTAGAGTTTGAGGTGCCCAAGAAGAGCATTAAGGGCGTCGGGCGGAGCCCGTCAAATCGAACCGAAGGAGATGACATAATGACCAACACAGCAAATGACCAGTCTACACAGACCATTCTGAACTGCTTCCGCTTGTGTCTGCAGTGCGCTGCGGAGTGTATCGACCAAGGTAAGAAAGAGAATGCGCAGTGCATCAAGCTTTGTTATGCCTGTGCTGAGGCCTGCCTCTTCTGTATTCGTCTCATGAGCAGCGGCCTGCCCCAATCAAACAGTGCCTGCCAAACTTGTGCGGATCTTTGCGATGCCTGCGCGGCCGAGTGCGAGAAAATGGATGGTGGGCTGATGCGCGAATGCGCCGAGTCTTGCCGCCAATGTGCAACGGCTTGCCGCGAGATGGCCGCTTAGTAGACACTGCGACAGGTGTCTGCCGTCTCGCTTCAGGGCGGCCGTGCAAATACCTGTTAGTAGCTTGGAGGGGTGACAATAGAGGCTATTGCCACCCCTCCATATCGAGACCTATCTGCATCTATGTGAGCTCGAGGAACGATATTAGCATTTTGCGGCTGAGCGGCGTTCCTATGCGAAACGAGATACCTGCTGAGACTTTGTTCTTAGGCGATAGTTACAAGGCCAGCGCACAACAGAATGATGCCGTGAAGCCAGCATCAGAGGCGCAAGTGCCTCACCGTTTTCATAACATCACTGTTCGGCTGTAACGTGCTGATAGTTCGTGAGCGTAAACCCCGCTCCCTCGACGATTTCGCGAGCTTTATCCTCGGTCAGAACCGTTCCGTCCTGAGTCTGCACAAAGGCCTCGCTGTCTTCGAAGCTTGCGCGCACCTCTTCAACCGCTGTGAGCTGCTCGAGCCGGGACTGCACGCTATGGGCACAGAGGTCGCAACCGAAGCCTTCGATAGTCAGTACATAGGTTTCGGCTGCGGCGGAACTGCCCCACGCCAACATCAGCATTGCGGCAATACCTGTGATGAATCGCTTCATAAGTTTGATCCTGATTCAGCTAAAGCTTTGGGATGGTCAGGTACGTGAAACGTCATAGCCTATTTGCGTAAGACGCGCTTCAACCTGCTCAGGGCTGACTCGGCTGCGATCGATGCTCACACGGATGCTCTGCCCTTCGGCATTGGCAAATACCTGATGCACACCCTCAAGGCGCTGAAGTGCATTTTTAATCCTGCTTTCGCAGCCTTCGCAGTGAATTTTCTCGTCGCCGGTAACGATGTAGCTTAAGCCCTCAATCATCTCTGGCCTCCTTATTCCCGTAGCATCTCGTAAGAATATAAGGGTTGGAGTCCCTCCAGGGTCAAGGGTTGGCAAAATTGCCCTCTGGGCTTGACATTGGACCGTACTCCAAGCTGTAGAGTTAAATCTACTGTCTTCAGGGAGAGCGCCATGACCTTATCCACACCATCCGACATCGGCGCGCCATTATGGAGCGAGGAGCCGGCCAGCCGACCGGATCGGGCGCGCATACGGGCACGGATCGGCGGCCTGCACTGCTCGCTGTGCACCGGGACGATCGAGAAAGCCTTGGGACGCGAGCACGGGGTCGACAAGGTCTCGGTGAGTCTCACCCACGAGCAGGCACTGGTCGAGTATGATCCGAGTGTGGCGCGGCCCGAGGCGCTGCTGCAGACCCTGCGCGACATCGGCTATACCGTCTCCGATCCACGTAAAGTGCGTCCTTTCGAGGAGGACGAGCGCGATCTGGTCAATGAAGGTCGGCGCTTTCTGGTGGCGACGGCGCTGAGCCTGCTTACAATCACGCTGATCAGTGAACGCACGGGATTCGCTTCGATCATCGTGCAGGGGGTCGTCCTGCTCAGCCTCCTGGGCATGATCTTTCTCGTCCTCAGGGCGCGCGGCCTCGCAACGGCTATCGGTGGCGCCGTCGCCCTGGGCACCATGGCCTTGGGTTTTGTGCTGGTCCGAGAGCAAACCCAGATCAGTGGCGCGATCCCGTGGATTGCCGCGGTGTTTGCCGTCGTTATGGTCTTCGGGATCGCCCGGCACATCCTGTTTATGGCCACGCAGGCGTTACGACGAAAGATCCTGAACCAGCATGTGCTGTTGGAGGCGGGCGCCTTCGCCGGTCTCGTCGGCGGCGTCATCGGTCTAATCTTTCAGCCCCAGGATTATCCCACGGCGGCCTTCTTCGCCGTGTCCGTGCTGATCTCGACTTACCATATCTTTTCCGAGTGGCTGTCACTCATCGTCAAGACCCGCAGCTCACAGGCGGTGAAGCGGCTCCTGGACCTGCAGCCGGAAACGGCCCGTGTGGTGCGCGATGGTGAGGAGCAGGAACTGCCTATCCAGGAGGTCGCGGTCGACGATCTCGTGCGGTTACGCCCGGGTGAGCGTGTGCCCGTGGATGGGCAGGTGGTCAGCGGCCACTCGGCCGTGGACCAAGCCCTCGTCACCGGTGAGCCTATGCCGGTGGAGAAAGCCGAAGGCGAATCCGTCATCGGCGGCTCGATCAACGGCACCGGCACCCTCCTGGTGAAAGCCACCGCCGTTGGCGAAGACAGCTTTCTGCAAAAGGTCATTCGCGAAGTGGAAGACGCGCGCGCCCTCAAGCCCGGACTTCTGCATCTGGTTGACCGGGTGTTGCAGGTTTACACGCCGGCGGTACTGATTATTGCCGCGCTCGCCTTCATCGGCTGGCTGCTCGGCTCCTGGCTCCTGGCCGGGCAAGTTGATCTGGAGCGGGCGATCTTCGCCGGCCTGAGCGTGCTGGTCATGGGCTATCCCTGCGCGGTGGGGATCTCCGCACCGCTGTCGATCGTGCGCGGTGCGGGCGAGGCGGCCGAGCAGGGCATCCTGATGCGCACCGGCGAAGCCTTCCAGGGCTTGCGTCTGGTGGACACGATCGTGCTCGACAAGACCGGCACCCTCACCGAAGGGCGGCCGGCGGTACGTGAGATCGAGGTCCTCGACGGTACCGAGGAGGATCTGCTCGCGCTCGCGGCCGCCGCCGAGGGCGCTTCCGAGCATCCATTGGCGCAGGCGGTAGTCAGCGCGGCATTGCAGTACGGGGTGCGATTGCCGAAGGTTCACTCTTTTGAAGCGGTACCCGGCAAGGGGGTCATCGCCCACACCGAACAGGGTAAGATCCTGGTCGGCAGCCCGGCCTTCCTGACGGGCCGTGACGTTGAACTCTCCCCGGTGTCAGAGCGCATTCAAGCATTGGAGGAAACCGGGCGAACCGTGATCGCGGTCGCGCGCGACGGCCAGGCGCTGGGAGTACTCGCCCTGGGTGATGCGCTGCGGGCCGAAGCGAAGGATACCATCGCCAGCCTGCGTAAGGCGGGGCTCAGGACCGTGCTGCTGACAGGCGACAACGAGCGCGCGGCGCGGCGGGTCGCAAGCGAGGCGGGCATCGATGAAGTACACGCGGGTGTACTGCCCGATGGCAAAGCCGATCGCGTACGTCAGTTGCAGCAGGACGGTCGGGTCGCCATGGTGGGCGATGGCATCAACGATGCTCCGGCCCTGATGCAGGCCGACGTCGGCATCGCCATGGGCGGCGGCACCGACATTGCCATCGAATCGGCCGATATCATCATTCTGTCGAACCGCCTCGATGCCCTGCCCAAGGCCCGAGAGATCAGCTGCTACAGCTACCGCAAGATGCTGCAGAACGTGACGCTGGCCTTCCTGTTCAATGGTGTCGGTATTCCGATCGCGGCGACGGGCCTGCTGTACCCGGTCTGGGCCATGGTGGCGATGGCCGTGAGTGTGACGGCGATCTTTATCAACTCGCTCTGGGGACGTCCGGGACTGTTTATCGACGCCATCTTGAGCGTCGGTCGCCCGGTCGGTGCGGCGGAGGCCGCAACCGGGTCATGAAATCCTTTGGAGACAACTCCGCCGTGAGGGCCGATCCGCGTGGGCGTCTGCTTCAGTTCTCTCGGCTGGCCCTTCGACCTCCTACTCTCAGCGTCTGGCTGAGCGCTATTAAGTAAATGGAAGAGTCTCTATCACTACATACATTGGACGTTTTTCAGGAACAGGCCATAGATGATACGCGGACTTAGCTTTTCCATGACGAATTCGACTGATTCCCAAAAATCGAGTGAGACCGGTGGCGGTGAGGAACTGATTTTCCCTGTTAAGATCGCATTCGGTGCGGTGGTTATTCTTGGCCTGATTGGCCTTTATTGGGGACTTTCCGAGGCGGGCCTGCTAGCGACCCTGATCGATGAGCAGGCGCTGCGTGATTGGGTCGATCGGTTGGGCGCTTGGGGACCGCTGGTAATCGTTGTTCTGATGATGGTGGCCATCGTCATGAGTCCGATCCCAAGCGGACCGATCGCGATGGCCGCCAGCGCGGCCTATGGCCCTCTCTGGGGCACGCTCTACGTCGTACTGGGTGCTGAGGGAGGCGCACTGATCGCTTTCTGGCTGGCCCGTTGCTCGGCTACGAGGCTGTTCGACGATGGGCGCGTCTGCGGCCGCTGTTGCGGTGGCTCGATCAGCGCCGATCGCAAACGAGGCTGACGGCCATCGTGTTCGCCTCGCGGCTGGTACCGTTCATCTCGTTTGACGTCGTGAGCTACGCGGCGGGGCTCACGCCGCTGGCTTTCTGGCGCTTTGCCATCGCTACACTCGCTGGCGTGATCCCGATTGCGTTTGTGCTCACCTATTTTGGTGAAGCGCTTATCAACATCGAGTCTACAGGCACGGCAACACTTCTGTTTCTCCTGAGCAGCATCACGCTGATCCCGATCGCGGCAAAGTGGCTATGGGGCCGGTATCGGAAGCGGAGGATTTAGCCGCTACGGGCCACTGGCCGGGGTGAATCCACAAGATAGGCACCGTTGAGCTTATAAGTTCCTTCACGCTAGGCATGCTCATGAATCGACCTGTCGTGCATAAAGCCACCATGCCGCAAAGCCCAAACAGAGGAAGCCCGACGTCCCGAGGGCCAAATTAATGCCCGTACCTGACAGCAGCGGAGCGGCCACACCGGAAACGAAGGTCAGGAACATGGTCTGGATAAACCCCTGCAGGGATGAAACCATGCCCCGCATCGACTGGAACAGATCAAGGGTCAAAATCGTGATGCCTGGCATAGCCAATGCCATTCCTGTGGTATAGAGAACCACGGGCAGGATGATCCAGGGGATGAGTGGCGGCAGCAGCAGGTTGTACGCCAGGTTCAATGTCGCTGCCACAAACATCGTTATATAGCCGTACCGAATCGTTGCCTGAGCACCCAGGCGCTTGGAAACCCTCCCCGAAAGGTAACTGCCTAGTATCACGCCAGACATGGCGGGGATAAAGAACCAGCCGAACTGATCCGCTTCCAGGTCCAGATAGTCAAGAATGAACAGTGGCGCAGAGGCGATGTAGAGGAAAAACCCGGCAAAATTACTGCTAACACTCAATGAGAGCAGCCAAAAATTCCTGCTTCGGGCGACTGTGCCGTAACGCTTACCCAGTGCTACCGGATGCATGGGTTGACGTTTTTCCTTGGGGTGTGTCTCAGGCAGATAGGTGTAAGAAGCGATCAGCTGAATCAAGCCAAAGAGCCCCAGGAAGATGAAGACGGACTGCCAAGGGAAACTGTTATGCAGCCAGCCCCCTATGACGGGCGCAAAGGCCGGCGCCAAGGCAAAAATCATGGTCACCTGTGAAAGCAGTCGTTGCGCACGATGCCCCTCAAGCCGATCCCGAATAATCGCGCGCCCGACGACGCTTCCTGCGCCAACAGACAATCCCTGTAGCGCTCTAAAGACCAGCAAGGCTTCGATGGATGTGGCGAAGGCGGCGCCAAGCGAGGCGAGCGTGTACGTCAGCAAACCGAGTAGAATCACCGGGCGTCGGCCGTAAGAGTCCGACAAAGGGCCATGGAACAGCATCATGAATCCGAAGCTGGCTAGGTAGACGCTCAAGGACAATTGGATCTCGACGGTTGTGGCCTCAAGGCTTGCCGCGACCTCGGGGAAGAACGGCATATACGTCGAGATGGAAAAGGGGCCTAGCATCGTGTAGCCGCCGAGCAGCCATGTCAGCATCAGCGCTTCAAAGCGACCAGGTCGGTGAGGTTGATCATCATGAGGAGAGGTTGTTTCTTGGCTCATTATTCATCGTCTGCTAGCTGATAAGTCTGCGGATTCTACAGGTTGGAGTGTGGTCCAAGGTCAAGCGGGATCTGCAGGCGCTCAGCAACGACGCTACGGCATGCTGTGCAGGCCTCACGCTATGCCAACTTCCGCACGTGATCCAATCCGCTGCCATTGAGCACAGTTAAAAGCCACCCCAGTACAGGGTCCAAGTCGCATCGAATAACCGTTTAAAAGCTCTTGGCTCTGGTCTATGGTCTATGGTCTATGGTCTAAGGTTTAGACTGTGAGTATAGGAGACAACGTTATGCTGACAATTGGTGAAGCCGCCCAACGCTTGGCGGTGAGTGCGGACAGTCTGCGCTATTACGAAAAGCAAGGACTGCTCGCGCCTACGGAGCGTACGGGCGCTGGCTACCGGCTTTACGATTCGGACGCGCTGAGGCGTTTGAATTTTATCAAACATGCCCAGCAGTGCGGTTTCTCGCTGTCAGAAGTGCGTGAACTTTTGGATATCCAAGGGCGCGAGGGTGCCCGCTGTGAAGATGTGCGCCGCCATGCCATTGAAAAGAAGCTGCAGCTTGAGCATAAGATCCGCGCGCTGCGAGCGATGTCAGCCGCGCTCAGTGAACTGATTGACGTTTGCCTAGCCCAAAATGACAAGCCCCTGGAGGCCTGTCCGATCGTGGCTGCTCTGGAGGCGGGTTTTGCCGTGCCATCGCAAAGCGAGGAATCATCATGACGATTAAGGTTGAAGTTTTTGCCGTTCCCGACTGCCCCAACTGCGCCAAACCCCAGGCCAAACTTCGGGAGGCCGTTGCAGATTTCAGTCCCGACAAGATTCTCTGGCGCGAGGTCGACCTCCTTGAGGAAATGGACTATGCCATTGATCTTGGCGTCATGGGTGCCTCAGCCCTGGCCATTGATGGCAAGCTCGTCTTCGCTTCGCTCCCTAAGCCCAAGGCGCTACGGCGGGAACTGCTCAAACGGCTCGAGGGCCAACCTGCTAGCGCGCGCACCCATTAGGAACGCATCGTGGATCTAGAAACCCTCAAGACGACTCTTGAGCAGGCGAGTCTTGCCTCCATTGCCATCGGTGCGTTCACCGGATTTTTTTCAGCTTCAACCCGGTAGCCCTGGCCGCCATTCCCGTATCCCTCGGCTATGTGACGAAGGCGCGCGAACCCCGCCAGGCGGTAGTCTTTGGCGGTATGTTTATCCTCGGGCTCCTCGTCACTCACGCCGTATTGGGCTTCTTCGCAGGTCTGGGGGGCCAGTGGGTCCAAGGACTCTTCGGGCGTCAGTGGGGCCTAGTGCTGGGGCCATTATTGATTGTGCTCGGGCTGATGTGGCCGGGTTGGATCAAAGTGCCGCTGCCGACCATCCCCATGCGGGCACAACGGGCCGCGACCGCCTGGGGTGCGTTCGCTCTCGGGGTGCCATTTTCCGTGGCCGTCTGTCCGTTCTGTACACCTGCATTACTGGTACTACTGGGCGTCTCCGCCGGGATCGGCTCGCCTTGGTTCGGCATGTTGCTACTAATCGCGTTTGCGCTTGGGCGTGCGGTCCCAATCATTCTGGGCGCGGTGGCGGTGAGCTGGTTGCAATCGCTACGTGGACTGGCGCGGTATCAAAAAGCATTTGAGATCACCGGCGCCATACTACTGATCCTGTCAGGCCTTTACATGCTGAATGCGTACTTCCTCTTCATTCCGGCGTTGGCGGTTTAGCTTCTCACTTTCTGAAAGTGGACTGGAACATGATCGGTACGGTTGTACGTGGTGTTCGCAATCCCTTTCGCAGCGGTGCCCGCGCGGCCCTGATTGTCGCGCTGTTGGCCCTATTGCTGGGCGCATCGCACAGCGAGCTTATTGTGCAAGTGGTCGCGGCCGTCGGCGCGCACTTTACCGAGTCGCTGTTCGGGCGCGCGTTCCCGTTAGGCGCGCAGCTCCTACCCATGTTTCTGTTCGCTGCCGCCCTTGCCTTGATCGGCAGCGTGTATCCCGTCATCCGAATCCTGGGCTTAAGTCCCGCCGTCGCCTTTAAGGAAACTATATGAGCATGACCTGGTTGGGGTTGCGCAACCTCACACGCAGTCGGCTGCGCCTATTCGGCGTCCTCGGACTCCTCAGTGTCGCATTCTACCTGGCGTTAACGATGACGGCGATCGGAAACAGCATGTCAGCGCGCACCGAGGCCCTGCAGGGGAATATCAACAATACGCTGTAACTGCGGGCTCGGGGTCCGATGAGCCATATCAATATGGTGAGAAACGGCGATCTGATACCGGCGAGCGCGCTCGACGCTGCACGCCGCCAAAGTCGAGCCGTACCTCTTGGCCATGACACCGACAGCGGGAATGGGCTTTGCAATGATCATCGGGGTCGAAGACGGGAACACCAAGCGTCCGGAATCCCATGACGAGGCGGGGCTGCCGCGATTGATCGCCGGGCGTGATCTAACCGCGGCCGATGATAGTGGTTCACTCGCCATCACCCGTCGGGGCTATGCCGAGTTTCTGGGGATCAGCGCGGATGAGCTAGGATCGGCCACGGTGAAGCTCGATCTGCGCCGGGGCCATCCCATGATCTATCCCATGGATCGGCCCTCGCGGACCCTTAAAGTGGTCGGCATCTACGCGAGCGGGTACACCTTCGGCGATATACAACTTTTCATGCCGCTTTCCACTATGTGTGAGATCTACGGGGTACCGGAGTAGCTTTCCTGACTCTACGTCGCCACCGACAGTGCCGAGAATGTCCCAGCTGTCGCGGCGGCGCTGCGCGAGAAGCTAGGTAATCAGGTCGGTATTCTCGCGCCGACCAACGTGGCGGCCTTTCAAACGCGGGTGAGCGGCAGCGTGCAGCAGCTGACCGTCACCGGGAGCGTGCTGGCTTATGCGCTGGTGCTCATCGCCGTGTTCTTCCTCATGCTGCTCCTGGTTCGGGAACGCCGACGGGAGATGGGCACATTGAAGGCGCTGGGCGTACCGGCAGGATCAATCGTTGTCAGCCTTTTAGCCGAAGCGATCGCCTTTACCCTGATCGGTGCGCTGCTGTGCGTCGGCGCCTTCGCTCTGACCGACGCGGGCGTGATGAAGGGACTGCTGCTACCCCTGGCTGCTGGCGCGGTATCAGGATGCCTTTGCCCCCAGTCTCAGTTTAACGGTGGGCCTGGCGCAGATGGCCCTCGCCACGGTGATCGGGGCCGCACTGCTAGTCGCCCTCGCAGGCAGCCTTTACAGCACCTATCAAACCATTCGCCTATCGCCTCTGGAGTCCATTCGCCATGAATAATGTTGCCATCACGTCGAACCCGGAGCCTTTTGTTGCCATGGAGGGCGTCAGCAGGCGTTACCAGCGCAGAGGCGGTCCTGCCGTAACGGCCTCTGACGCTGCCGGCGCGTGGGATGGTCGCTATCGCCGGCCCTAGTGGCAGCGGCAAATCCTCTCTGCTGCATTTGCTTGGCGCGATGGACCATGCTTCGGAAGGCGACGTTATCGTAGCCGGGGAGCGTCTCAGCGGTCTCTCGGAAGCACAGCTGGCCGTCTTCCGGCGCAAGAAGATTGGTTTTGTCTTCCAGAGCTTCAACCTCATTCCGACCTTGAATGCCCTTGAGAATGTAATGCTGCCGATGGAGTTCAACCGGGTCCCGAAACAAGAGCGGATGACGCGGGGTAAGCGTTGCTGGAGCAGGTTGGGCTGGGGCAGCGGTTCACGCACCGGCCCAACGAGCTAAGCGGCGGTGAGATGCAGCGCGTCGCGGTGGCCCGGGCAATCGCCAACGATCCGCCGGTGGTCCTGGCCGATGAACCGACGGGCAATCTGGACTCGGCATCGGGCGAGGCCATTTCAGCGTTACTGGAGCAGATCGCTCAGGAGCGACTGGTCATCCTGGTGACCCATTCCGAGGGGCTGGCACTGCGGGCGGACCGCGTGCTGCATTCAAAGACGGCAAGCTGTTAGACGCGGCTTAGAGGGCCACAGCCATGCTTAAGGTGAGCGTGAATAGCGAGCGGCGCCTGATTCTGCGCAAAAATTAATCAGTGCTGGCGTATTGGGGGCGGCGCTCCTGGCTACCTTGACCTTGGCGGGCTGCGGCGCGGAGCCCGAACAACGGTTTACCCTCGTCGGTGATGAGCAGGCCATCTCTGGCACGGTCATGGGGACAGAAATGACGCTCTGCGGCCCCTCGCCCGAGCATCCAGGGGTGTGCGCGGGCACCCTGGCGCTCAGGCCGGTGGATGGGGGCGAGGCAGAGCGAATCACATTGGAGATTACCCGGGCGGTACCACTCAAGCAAGGCGAGCATTTGGTCATGCTGTCGCAGCTGGAAGGAAATCAGGTGAAGGCAACCTATTGCGCGAGCGAGGAAGGGCCAAAGGTGGCCGCCTCTGTCGTGGTGGCGCCATGAGCGTTGAACACCCTCAAAGGCGGACCCCGCCCGCGCCATTGAGGAGACTGACGCTGGCCGGGCTCTTAGTCCTGATCTTGAGCGCCTGCAGTGAGGCCGTCGACCCCCGTATTGATGCCCACACGGCGACCGAACTGGGCTTCAGTCTGTGGGACGAGCCCTGATCGGTGCCGGAGGTGAACTTCGTCGATGCCCATGGTGAGGCACTCAGCCTGGAAGCATTCCAGGGACAGGTTGTGCTGCTCAACCTCTGGGCCACCTGGTGCCAGCCCTGCCGCAAGGAGATGCCGGCCCTGGATCGTCTGCAGGGGCAGTTGGGTAGTCCACAATTCCAGGTCGTGGCGCTATCGAGCGATAAGGATGGCCTGGCGGCCGTCCGCGAGTTTTACACGGACATTGATGTGCGTCGGCTTGACTTGTATGTCGACGATACCGGCGAGGCCATTACCGAGGTCAACGCCCCGGGTATTCCAATAACGCTACTGCTCGACCTCAACGGCGAGGAGCTGGGCCGTAAGCTTGGTATTGCCGAGTGGGATAGCGAAGCCATGCAGGGTTTCCTGCAGCAGATTATTAATGCAGGGCAGGGCAGTTAATACGGCAGAGCGTCGACCCGACTCGGTCGGTCTACCATGCGCCTCAATAAGTCAGGACTGGGTCATGAATAAAAAAACGTTCCTCAATGCGCCAGAGCTTCATATCGGTATTGTCGCCTTCTTCCTGCACTTTGTCTGTGAACTCATCCAGACGCCGTTATACGAGTGTTTTCGAAACACGCACTATTACACGGTTGTCCTGCTCATTATCCGAGCCACGCTGGGCGATGTGCTCATTTCGCTTGCCGCGTTCTGGTCAGCCAGTGTCGCCGTCCGATTCCGTTTCTGGATCCTCGACGAGGACAAAAAGGCCTCTGGGTATTTCTGGGTATGGGCATGCTGACCACGGTCGTTTTTGAGGAACTTGCGACCGGGCCGCTGAACCTCTGGGGATACACGGATGCCATGCCTGTCTTGCCCTTATTGGAGACTGGGTTGGCACCGGTGGCCCAGTGGATCATCTTGCCGCTCCTACAACTCTGGTTCGTCAGGCGGCAATTGCTGGAAGGCCCGATAAGCGGCCATTTGATTCAATAGTTTACGGCTCCAGCAGTTGCCCTGGGAAAGCCTCCCGCTACTGGGAAAGGAACTCTGCCGATGGATACGATCAGCCTCACTAACTTGACATTGATCCCCCTTGGGTCTTGGCCTACTGGGCTTTATCGAGCCTTGCACCATCGGCGTGAGCCTGTGGGCGGTAAAGTATTTGGAAGGCGAGTCGGGGTGGAGCAAGGCCCGACACATGCTGATCTTCAGCCTTACCCGGGCGCTGCTGATCGGCATGCTGGGCATAGTAGCGGCACTGCTCGGCAGTGGTTTCTTCATATTTCAACAGGGTGTGTGGCTGATTCTGGGGCTGGTCTATGGCGGCCTCGGACTACTATATCTGAGTGGCCGCAGCGGCTGGCTGAGCCGGCGTCTCGGGCCCTCCCTGAATGCAGTCCCGCGCCGCCGTGGTTCGGTTCTCCTAGGACTCGTGCTGGGGCTTAACATCCCCGCCTGCGCGGCGCCATTGCTCTTCGCGTTGATCGCCACCACGGCGACCAGCGCCCAAACTTGGGTTCAGGGCTTTATCAGCATGGCCTTGTTCGGTTTAGCGCTCTCAATTCCCCTGATCCTGGCCGTGCTTCTACCCCAGGGGCGGCGTTTTCTGGATCGTCTCGCGAGCGTGTCTAGCCACGCGCCACGCTGGACAGGGTTTGTGCTGCTGGGATTAGCGGCTTGGTCGGTCTATTTCGGCGTGGCCACCGATATAGAGGAGTGGCGTTAAGCACGCCTTGATCCCATCGCCCCAATAGAAACCGACGGCTATCTTGGCCAGAAGCGTACCGTGGCTAGTAACCTTTAGTCATCATAGAGAGTGGGCTCGACAGATCTTTGGTAAAGTTGCTACTGCCGATAGGGTTTATTTCTCATCTAAGCACGGCTGCCCGGCTGGCTCGGGCTTATGGGCGCACAGATACGCTGAATTGCTAGTAGCGTTCCTTGTTGCATAATTTCCAGTGGGAGTCCGCCAGCTTCAACAATCTGGCGGGCTTGGGGTACGAGGCTATCAAGCTTATATCAAAGTACCAGTCCGATTCGGGCTTTATTAGTGATGCACCAGTCCACGATACTTGGGCACCGAGCGTATGAACACGGCGTAAGCTCGTTGCAACCATGCTTCTTCGCCCTCCCGCTGAGCGATGGCCTCCAGCGTTTGAAATAGATGATCAGCCACCTCAAAATCTTCGTCGCGACAGGCGCGTTCGTAGGTAGCAAATACTTCCTCATAGAGGCTAGTCTTCTTCATATTCACGGCATCCCAGTAGTCGCAGATATAGTCCTATCGTACCCCTTGGGCTCAGCTCCAAAGTCAAGCCTGACGCCCTAGGGCTCGCACTCTAAGCCAGCATCCGATTCAAGAGCACCCACTCAATGCCCACGCCAAAGCCTTGGTAAAAACTATTATCACCGTGCCAGGCAAATCGGAGTACCTTGAAACGAGAGTCATGCCATGTCCCCGGTATCGGCGAGGCAAGCGCTGGCATGCGGATGTGCTGGCGCTTTTGAGTCATGGCCTCGGGGGCCAAGTACCGCCTCAACAAGCTGTACCAGTGGGGGCCGGCACCTACCCGGTTCAACCATACATTCAAGCCTACATTATACAGGCCACCATCACGTGGTCGATCTAGGAGGAGGAGTGCCGCCGGATAACGTGGATAACTTCGCCGAACGGCTCACGCAACGACTTCTTCCCCGCCAGGGATGAAAGCTGTGGAATGAAGGGCCTCGGGGGTGGGCTTGTCCGCAGGCCTCACCCCATTCTGATTTCTGGTAGCTCTCTCCAGGAGGTAAGAAAGCGCGGTGTCTGCCGTACATTTTTCTGCCGCCACCTTTTATCCTTCCTCATGCCTCCTAGCGTGACAGTTCCTCGACCGAACTCTCGGTTGAGGGCGTCCATCACTCCCATGAGCTTCGCCGACTGCTGGCGCCTCTCCTCGGTCTCCTGGGTATACAGCATATCGAGCTGCAAGCCGTCACGATCGGTCAGGTCAATCATCATGACGCCGGCTTTAGCGTACTGGTAGCCCCGGCGATAGATCATCTCCAGGGCACGCTGGGCGACACCGATGATTAACCGGCTGTCATCGGTTGGCATCGGCAATGGAAGGGTAAGGCTGGGGTAGTCCTGGGGAAGATCACTGCGGAACCTTGGTGTCGAGAGAAAGACCATGATGGCCTGAGCGACTGACTGCTGGCGGCGTACCTTCTCCGCGCCAGCCTGGGCATGCGATCGCACCGCCTCGCGCAGATCCTCCATGTTGCCGGTTGCCTGCCCGAAAGTGCGGCTGGTCATGATGTTCTTTCGCTTATGGTCGATGTCATCAAGCCGGATCACATCAACCCCACGTAGCTCCCAAACGGTACGCTCGAGCACCACTCCAAAGCGCTTGCGGATCTCCCTTGGCTCCGCGTTGCGAAGATCCAATGCGGTGCGGATACGCATACGCTCCAGCTTCTCACCCGTTCGCTTGGCCACGCCCCACAGATCGGTTATGTGCATGCGTTCCAGGTGGCCAAGTGTAGCGGAATGATCAGCTTCAAGGACACAGACCCCTTGGAAGGCGGGCTGCTTTTTGGCAATGCCTGTGGCCACTTTTGCGAGAGTGCGAGACGGCGCCACCCCGATCGAGATCGATACAGGTATCCCCAAGCTAGGCAGAAGGTGGGGGTCTCAAACCGTCCCTGTCCAAGGGCGAGGAAAGGCGCTACAAGCGCTTATCCGGGGTGAACGAGACTTCCCTGGCACTGTCGGCCAATGCCTGGAAATCGGGATGGTTGGGGTTGATCAGGTAGTTCGTTTCTCGAGGCACCACGACACTTGGGACCACCAGCGCGAGGCTCGATTGGCTCTCAAGCCAGCTGTCGCCGATCTCCGCGGTCGAGGAGGGCGCCGGCTCCTCCATCCAGTCTTCCGGTAGACTATCGGCAGGCAGACGCATCAGGGCATTTTCAGGGATCGCCACCTCCAGCAGCGCATAGTGTGTCAACAACCGGTAGTCATCGAGATGAACCATCACCTCAAGCATGGCCAGTGATTCAGCACTGGCGAGGTACACACAGGCCTTCCCCTTGCTATTCCACCGGCCGCCGTACAAGCGGGCTCCCTCCCCATCGAAGGCCGTCTGGAGCCACTTCCGCTTGACGAGGCGGTAACCACGAACCGTACTCACGCGAAGACGCCGTGCTCAAGCCGTCCGATCAGATCCAGCACAGCTTCAGCGCCAGCAGTCGTCGCCACCATCTCCACCGGTCGCCGACCACCGAGACCGCGCACTGAAGTGAGGAGCCAGCGTCTCGCCCGCTGTTGATCTCCTTCAAAGAGATCAACAGCGCTCTTGTAGACCTCGGCAAAGCGATACAGCCGATCGCCTTCGTCTTGCTTGAAGCGCCCAGCCGTGGCTCTCCGCTGCAATGTCGCCGGCTTGATAACGACATAACGCGCCAGCTCCTTGCTTTCCAGGCCAGACGCAGTAGCAAGCTCCGTGTAGACCTTGTACGGGACGCCTTTTTCCAAAGCCTCATGCAGTTGTGCACCACGCGCAGGAAGACCCAGGGCCTTCCAAAAGTCGTCTTTCTTGGGCTTAGGCTTCGGCCGATACTCTTCGATGGCAGCTTCCATGGCCTCTCCTCCACTCATTTGATATAACAACAGCGTATCAGAAGATCACAAGACTGTCACTGCGGTTGCAACTCCAGGCAGATCTAGGCGCGGGCACCTTTAGCCCCTCTGCGCTACAGCTTGCCCGAGGGCTGCCCTCCGCGAGTATCGCAACATTGCTTATCGCGTAAGCACGGCCCCAACAGAGAGTGGTAAAGTAGACCGAAAGAACAGGAGAGGTTGCATGTCCACGTCCACCGATCATAACCAAGTGTTTGAAAATAGCGTACTTCAAGCGGCTAAAGAGCTATTGGAGCCAAAGCTCGCGACCCTGCCTTGGCATCAGTTCGAACTTGAGTACCATTCGCCTACAGGCAGAGCGAGATTGCAGGTCCGTTGTCAGCAAGATGCCGATTCTCCTGTCAGAACCTTGGTCCTCTCTGTCACCTTCTTGCACGACTCCGAGCAGCTTCAGCTTAGTAACATAATGATGCCGCTCGCCCTACGTTGGGAGCGGCTTGGCAAGCGCACTATTAAGGCCATCTTCGAGGTTGCCCATTCAGCCGGCTACGATCTCTTCCTCATAGATACGGTCCCGTCCTTCCATGATCGACTTCTGAAGCGGAACGCTCGAGCTGTGACCGATGACATTGTGATGATCACACCGGAAACTGACCTCGTGAGCGACATTGGCAGTCCAAAGCCCAATTCTAGCGAAGTGCGCGGCTATTCAATCTTCGACGTTCTCGATGAACTAGATGCGGACGCCTAGCCTAAGATCGATTGATGGCGAGCCAAACCTGACAACTTAGCAGCTCACCACTATCGAGCAGGGCGGTTAGCTTCCGGCTGTAATTCACGCCGCTTAGTCCCTTTACCAGGGGAGAGCTATCGAGCACACTCCCTCAGCACGACCTCTCTTGACGCAATTACATGAAAAACAGCGCAAAAATCCCTTACGGCATCCGCAATAACAGGTTGGTGCATATCAGCCAGCTCACCAGGGCCGAACGCGGCGGCCGTAGCGGCTGTGTCTGTCCTGGGTGCAGAACGCCGCTTGAGGCGAGAATGGGGGATATTGTCCGTCACTATTTCGCACATGCCAGAGGCACCCGACCATGCGCTGGGGGCACTGAAACCGGAATACACCTAGCCGCAAAGCAGTTGATCGCAGACCGAAAGGAAATCCCCATTCCTCTGCTTCAGGCGATACTTGAGGGGAAGGATAGCCTTGGCTATAAGCACACCGAATCTAAGGTCATTTTCCCCGGCCGCGATCGGCAGGCGGTGGATGATACGAAGCTTGAGTTCAGCCTAGGGGACATCCGCCCAGACCTTATCGTGAACTTGGGCCAGATAGAAATCTTAGTAGAGGTGGCCGTAACCCATTTCATCGACGCGGAAAAGCAGCAGCGGCTTGAGTCCCGTGGCCAGCGCTGCATCGAAATCGACCTGGGGGACATACCACGGAACCTAACACCGGCCGATCTCGAAGAGCATGTATTTAACTATCAACGGGCCTACTGGATCGTAAATCCCAAGATCGGAGCGGAGCAGGCAAAGCTACGTCCAGGACGCCAGCAGCAGATCGAGAAGGCCAACAAACGAATAGCACAGGCTAGGATCGCCAGGGAGCAAGAGGAGAAGCGCCAGCGCGAACAACATGCCCGGATGGAAGCCTACTTTCAGGCACAGGAAAAGAAACATGCTGAGCGAAAGCGCCAATGGGAGGAGGAGCAACGCCTGGCGCGAGAAAAAGCGATCAAACAGGCTGAAATCAGGCGACGCGAAGCCGAGGCTGCACGTCAACGCGAGGCTGAGGTTGAGCTGCAGCGGAGGCAGAAAACCTGGGAGCTAGAACGTCAGCAACTTGATCTTCATGAGATGCGCCATCTCGCCATGGAACTTTCCGCGTCCTGTCAGCGTATTGGTGTCCGGTCTGGCAAGGTGGCTGCATCAACACGGTTTTGCTTACCGATGGCCCGGCACAACCTCGAACGAGATATTCACAGAATGGACCTGGAAGCCATTCCTACCGCGGTTGAAACACGCACAGAATATGACTGGATGTTCGGGGTGCCGTCTCGTGAGTGGAAACTCGTGGCCTTGCTAGGCGTCGTCTATACCCGTGAGAACATCCATAGCCGCTATTGGATCTCAATCCAAGCCATTGAGCGCTGCCTCAGGGAGTTCGGATATCAGCCAGTTGTCGCTCTTCAGCGTGCAGATCAGTTGCTGAATACTGCTCGTTACTACCAGGTTCTCTCAGATGATCCTGCATTAATGACACTGGAACTGCTTCCAAGGCCCCTGGACGCGATTGCAGAATTCGTTGGCGAATTGAGCAACTTCAATATGATTCATCTGCTAGCTGCCAAGCTAGATGAACTTGCGTTCATACCCAAGCCTGCTAACAGCTGGCGCTCATGACATCAGCACCAACTCAAGCAGAGAGTAGCTGATTTTGCCTTGGCCTAGGCGTCCGCGAAGACTTTGAGTAGGGTGCCACCAGAATTAGCCTTGTCCACCAGCGCATCCTTGACCAGCCAATACTCGGTTAACACTTGCTAAATGAGCCGTATGTAGGCGAGGAAATGGTTCACCACCAGCTCAATGATCTGTTGACGAGCTTCCGATTCGGCCATACTTGAGGTGACGCTTGCTTGCGCTGGATACACCAGTTATCCCTAGCAACACAGCTCAATGCGATTGACTCGGAGGGAGGAGACATGTGTAGTCGATATGAGGCGCCTGACGCCGATCAGCTGTTGCATGACTTTAAAGTTACGCCAGAACAAGAGATGCAAAGCGAACTCTGGCCAGGGTATTCCGGCCCGTTTCTCCGTCCGCCACAATCGAGCGACCCCCATGACGAGGCAGCTCCCCCGTTAGAGGCACTGGTTGGAATATTTGGCCTACTGCCGTTTTGGGCTAAGGACACTAAGCTGGCGAGGAGAACTTATAACGCGAGGTCAGAAACGGTCGCCAGCAAGCCATCATTCCGTTCTGCATGGCGTCTGGGGCAACATTGCATCATTCCCGCAAAGGCGATCTTCGAACCTGATTGGCGCTCCGGGAAAGCGGTTCCGACTCGTATCACTCGGGCAGATGGAGGGCTCATGAGCATTGCAGGTCTCTGGGAACGCTGGATCAACCCTGACGGTGAAACCGTGTATAGCTATTCGATGCTCACGGTCAACGCCGACGACCACACCATGATGAAAAACTACCATCGCCAGGGCAGTGAGAAGAGAATGGTAGTCATCTTGCCGAATGGGGCGCTCAAGGACTGGCTGACCGCACCAGCAGCGGAAAGCATGGCATTCATGAGGCAATACCCTGCTCACCGGCTACAAGCTGAGCCAATGCCGAAAGAATCCGGTCGCCGCAAGAGAAGCTAGAACAGGCATGCATCGCAAACCGCCAAAGTAGCTTTTAACTCAAAGCGCTTGCTTGTAAAGGTTAGTCAGGAATTTTTCAATTGTATCGATCGTAGAGTCAATAAAGGCTCTCTCAACCGTAATTTGATTATTCCAGCCATAAGATAGACCGCTTGTATCACGTATTATCACTTCAAGTGATGTGAGTTCTCCAGGTGGCTCGCTTCTTTTGACATAGCCTTCTTCGTGGACAATCTGGTTTCTAACCTTGTTAAATTTCATAAGATCCACCCAATAGCCGTTCATGCCATTGGACTGAAAATCTAGTCCTGCAATTTTCGAGAGATAAATCCTCGAGCCTTCCACTCCACTCTTCTGCAGGTCTGCCAGTGAGATCGGGAGATTATCTTTTTTCTTCAACCTTTTGCAAAGCATGACCATTTGCTTTTCAAGGAAAGAATATAAGGAAACTACGGTGGACCTTCTGAATGTCCCAACGAATACGTTTTCTATTTGCGAAACATCATCAGAAAGAAATTCCATTATCTCCTGATATTCATACTCATCTCGACCGAAGTTTTCACGCGGCAAATCATAGGAATTGATAAGCGCTTGTTTATCACTATGGAATTTGCTGTCCAGCTCATCAGTGTATTTACGAAAATCCTCTAATCTATCGATACAAGCATTGATGACAAGAGCTTGCATCGCGCTTTTCGATAAACCATTTCTCAAGCTGTTGGGCATAAGGAACCTCTATCAGTTTTCATTTGGCCATCCCGCTATCCCCCGCCAAGGGCGGATCGAGGTGATTGAATACACAGAGCGCTCATCCTGGCCCTGAAATGTGTCGACACGCTCTACCTCGTCATCTACTGCCAAGGGCCTGCCCTTGAAGTCGATAATAGTTGCTGTCGGATCATCGTTACCCCACTCAGCCTGAAACCATCGATGTTCCCCTGTCATGTCTATTAGCACGAAAGGGTAGAGTGTCAGCCGCTCTTTCTCGTCTGCGCGCTCTTTAGCATAGCCATACATCTCGTCTGACCACAGTCGGCCATCCTGGCCAATGAGCGCCACCAAACGCATAACGCTTTTACGATCGGCCGTGTATTCGAGGTCAATCTGTACTGGTTGGTTACTTGTAACTATCGTCTCTTCCGGGCTCGTATCATTCAGTGCCATTTCTATCGGTCTCAGCCTTTCGTCTTGGGAATCTTTATCCCGTCCAGCTTGTAGTGCTCGCCTAGCTCAATAGCGCGGCGCACCGATTCCAATACCGGCTTGCGAACTGCGCGGTAGCGGGTAGAGTCAGGCGAGGCGAACCAACCCTTCACCGTCTCCACGCTATACCCAGTCAGGGTGGCCACATGATTCTGGTTCAAGCCATGCCGCTCCATAAGCTGACGGAGAGCTTCATTCGTCGGTTTCTCGGAAGTGCTCATTAATATCTCTCTATATATCGCTACTGGTGCCTACCAGCAACGTTCGTTCATATATGGCGCCTTACAGCGCATCTAAGGTGGAGACTACGCTTCAAGGCCCCAGCAGCGCCTAGCGCGATCCCTGGCTCTCTCCTGTGTGTGCGCTTCAGGAAGAGCAGGGGAGCTGTCCTGGTTGAAGTGCGCCAACAAGTCGCCAAACAGCGTGGAGTCTCGTAGGTCGAGGTCGATGCCTACCAGCCCATCGACTGCTTGGTGAATCTCCATGACAGACCAAGGCTCCAGCTGAGCTATGCACTCATTGTCGCGAATAAGACGCTGGATCTCAGGATGCTCCTTGATCGTCTCGATCTGCACGGTTGATGCCCTGAGGTTCGCCATGTGGCCTCCAATTTAATAGGTACTGCTGATAGTTTAATGTGCAATGCACACGACTGCAATGTTTGTAAGTCTTCTGTAATAACAATCAATACCCCATGCAGTCTCGCTTTTAAGGCTGTTTATTGCTCGCTCAGGCTGATTAACAGAAGCTATAAAAGTGTGCGTTTAGCTTGAAAAAGTGTGCATTGCACATTATTATAAAGGTCATCAGCTACACGACCTTGAGACATACCATGAACCTAGCGATCAACCTCGACACCGACACCGCTATGCCGGCTTCATTCGAGCCTGCTTCTACCTCTCTGCCCGAGCGCGTTCGCCAGGCCATCGATCTCCTGAAAACTATTATTACCGAGCAACCTACCTCGCTTGTGCTCGCCTATGAATCGCCCCGGGTTCCGTAGACACCTCCAGGCCTTATACTGAAGGCAGTTAGGAGGACTCATGAGCCGTCAACGATATACCGAAGAATTCAAGATCGAAGCCGTCAAGCAAGTCACAGAACGGGGCCATCCCGTCGCCGAGGTCGCAGCTCGGTTGGGCGTGTCCGGCCATAGTTTGTACCAGTGGCTCAAGCGCTATACCAAGCCTGCAGAACAACGCCAGCAGGACGATGACCTTCAAGCTGAGAATCGGCGATTAAAGGCGGAGCTGAAACGTGTATCAGAAGAGCGAGATATACTAAAAAAGGCCACCGCGTACTTCGCCAGGGAGTCCGACTGAGGTACGCGTTCATTCAGGACCATGCGAATCAGTATCCGGTGCGCCGGTTGTGTAGCATGATGGACGTGCACCCCAGCGGTTATTATGCCTGGTGCCGTAACGCCATGTCTGACCGGGCACGAGACGACCAGCGCCTACTGGGGCTGATCAAGCACGCCTGGCTTGAGAGTGGCGGTGTATACGGTTATCGCAAGATTCACCAGGACCTGCGAGAGATCGGTGAAGTCTGTGGCAAGCATCGAGTGGCCCGTCTGATGCGTGAGGAAGGACTACGTTCACAAACCGGTTATCGGCGACGGCCGGGCCGCTATGGCGGCAAGCCAGCGGTAGTATCACCTAACCACCTGAATCGTCAGTTTGACGTAACGGCACCCAACGTTGCATGGGTCACCGACATCACTTACATCCGCACTTACGAGGGCTGGCTCTACTTGTCGGTGGTGATCGACCTGTTCTCTCGGCAGGTGGTGGGATGGTCAATGAAGCCTCGCATGACGACAGATCTGGCACTGGATGCCTTGCTGTCCGCCGTCTGGCGGAGGAAGCCCCAAAAGCCCGTCATGATTCATTCGGATAGGGTAGTCAGTTCAGCAGCTCGGATTGGCAAAGTTTTTTGAAGGCCAATCATCTGGAGGGCAGCATGAGCCGCCGGGGCAACTGTCACGACAATGCTGTTGCTGAAAGCTTCTTCCAGCTCCTCAAGCGAGAGCGAATCAAGCAGCGTATCTATCCAACCCGAGAGGCTGCTAAAAGCGATGTGTTCGATTACATTGAAATGTTCTACAACCCAAGACGCCGCCACGGCACGAGTGATGACGTGTCACCCGTTGAGTACGAACGGCGGTATTTCCAGAGCCTGACGGGTGTCTAGAAGACCCGGGGCGATTCAGATTTATCTTCGAGTAGATATTGTTACTTAATAGCAATCATCCTAAGTCGTAAAGCATTGCCAATCACGCTCACTGAAGAGAGTGACATCGCCGCCGCCGCGATAATCGGTGATAACAGCATACCTGTGAAGGGGTACAAAATCCCTGCGGCAATGGGGATGCCTGCCGCGTTGTAAGCAAAGGCAAAAAAGAGATTTTGGCGAATATTACGCATGGTGGCTTTTGAGAGCTTATGCGCCGTGGCAATACCGGTAAGATCTCCTCGCAGTAGAGTAACCCCAGCGCTTTCTATCGCCACATCGGTGCCGGTTCCCATGGCAATGCCGACATCCGCTGTAGCCAGCGCAGGTGCATCGTTCACGCCGTCGCCGGCCATGACAACAATGCGCCCTTCATCACGGAGACGCTGAATCACTCGGCCTTTATCCTCTGGAAGCACTTCAGCTTCGACCTCATCAATGCCTAGCCGACGTGCCACAGCGTTGGCGGAGGTGCGATTATCGCCTGTCAGCATCACCACTCGAATGCCGTCAGCCTGGAGTGAACGAATGGCTTCTTCGGTGGTTTCCTTGACCGGATCGGCAATGGCGAGCAGCCCAGCTAAATTCCCGTCGATGCTCGCAAAGATGACAGTAGCACCGTCGCTGCGCAATTGATCGGCATGTGTGTCTTGAGACTGGGTGTTAACGCCCTCGCTTTCCATCAATAGCCGGTTGCCCAGGGCAATACGCTTGCCATCTATCTGGCCTATAACGCCCATGCCATTGGGAGCCTCGAAGTCCAACGCTTCTGTTAATTTTACCTCTGCCTCTTTAGCCTTTTCGACTATTGCATGGGCCAAGGGGTGCTCGCTGCCTCGCTCAAGACTAGCTGCCAAGCGCAAAAGCTCCGATTCAGCAATGCCTTCAGTGAGAATCAACTCGGTCACTCGTGGTTTGCCTTCGGTAAGCGTGCCGGTTTTGTCGACGACGACGGTGTCGACCTTCTCTAGACGTTCAAGAGCTTCGGCATCGCGAATCAACACGCCTAACTGGGCACCGCGCCCTACACCGACCATAATTGACATGGGGGTAGCAAGACCTAGCGCGCACGGGCAGGCAATGATCAGAACACTAACCGCCGCAATAAGGCCAAACGCCATCGGCGGGGTAGGGCCCCACAATGACCAGGCGATGAAAGCCACAACAGCAATGAGAATAACGACGGGTACAAAGATGCTGGCGACTTTGTCGGCAAGCCCTTGAATGGGTGCGCGGCTGCGCTGGGCGCTGGCGACCATTTGCACAATCTGCGACAGCATCGTGTCCTGGCCCACCTTGTCAGCGCGCATGACAAAGGATCCTTGACCATTGATGCTGCCGCCAATGACGCCATCGCCGACTTCCTTTTTCACCGCTAGTGGTTCACCGGTAACCATGGATTCGTCAACGTTGGAGCGACCTTCCATCACTTCGCCATCTAATGGCACCTTATCGCCGGGGCGCACCCGGAGACGATCCCCTACCTGAACCTGGTCAAGAGAGATATCTTCCTCATTGCCCTGATCATCAAGGCGTCGAGCGGTAGCAGGCGCCAAGTCGAGCAGAGCACGAATAGCGCCAGAGGTTTTTTCACGAGCGCGTAGCTCTAATACTTGTCCCAGTAAAACTAAAACGACAATCACTGCCGCTGCTTCGAAATAAACGGCCACCGAACCATCGGCTTGACGGAAGGCGTCGGGAAAGATGCCCGGTGTGAGGGTGGCCAGCAAACTGTAGAGCAACGCGGTGCCGGTACCGATCGCGATTAGCGTGAACATATTAAGGCTGCGATGCACTAGCGAACGCCATCCGCGTACAAAGAATGGCCAACCTGCCCAGACGACTACCGGCGTTGCCAGCAGCAGTTGAATCCAGTTAGAGGTTTGCTGGGAAATAAAATGCATAAGGCCAAACACGTGGCCACCCATTTCTAGGGCAAACACGGGGAGGGTCAGTACTAGGCCGATCCAGAAACGCCTGGTCATGTCCTTGAGTTCGTCCGAAGGGCCGGTGTCAGCAGAGACGGTCTCAGGTTCCAGCGCCATGCCACAGATTGGACAGTCGCCTGGGCCTTCTCGTCGAACTTCTGGGTGCATCGGGCAAGTATAAATAGACCCCGAGGGTACTGACGCTTGTGACTGTTTGCTTGGCTCAAGATACGCATCAGGCTTGGCAATAAACTTTTCCTGACACTTTTCTGAGCAGAAGTACCAAGTCTTACCCGCGTGATCGGCACGGTGGCGGGAGGTATGGGGATCAACGTCCATGCCACAAACAGGGTCTTTCACCTTTGTCTCGTTATGGTCTTCAGACATCGTTCATTCTCCCCGTTTGGCGAACAAGGCGCATGGCTTCGTGCTCTTCAAGTGCTAAAAGGGAATCTAAGAGCTCTTTAGCCTCAGGAATTTCCGCTTTGCCAACGAGGGTTCGATAAAGGTTTATCGTTTGTTCATGGAAATCAAAAACCTCTCGGCAAATGTCGTCAACACTTAGCGTGGAATAGGGCGCATCGCAGGTACGATGCGTACGGATAGGTTTATGCTCCAAATAGTCATAAACGTAGGTTTTTAATGCTTTCGCGTCAGCAGTCTGTTCAAAGCGCGCCACAACGCGCTGCATTTCCGCTTCCTGTGCAGCTAAGTAATTGAGCAACATGCGAGCGCGCTCTTCTTCGTGTATATCGGCGCAATGAGCAAGGCAAGCTGCAAGATGCTCGTGTAACTGACGGGTCCAATCGATCAATTCACCAAAGGTTCTAACGTCCATTTGGTACCTCCTATAACGCTATTAACGTTAATGAGTGTGAGAGTGCTCGCTATCGTTTGAAGCGTCGCGTTTGGATAGGAAAATCCATTCGCCGAGTAAAAGAGTAGCCATTACTACGCCAGCAACGATGAGCACCATGGGGTCCGAGATGGCTTTTACCCATAAAAAGCCGATTAACACGACAGCATCTAGTAGTATGGCAATGCTAGGAATAACAGGATTAGCCCCCACTCTGTCCTTGAGATGACGAAGCACACCCCAGTGGATGGCCATATCCATGATCAGGTAGAAAATGATGCCTAATGCTGCGATGCGGCTCAGGTCAAAAAAAGCGGTGAGCACTAAGCCAAATACGATGGTGTACACCAGTGTATGCTTTTGTACACTGCCGGGCATGTGGAAATGGCGGTGAGGAACCAGCTTCATTTCTGTCAGCATGGCGAGCATGCGTGAAACGGCAAAGACGCTGGCGATGATACCGCCCGCCGTTGCCAACATGGCGAGAATGACGGTAAACGCAACTGCCGCTTCACCCAGTGCGGGACGGGCAGCGGCGGCCAGGGAGTAGTCTTGGGTTTCGATAATTTCAGGCAAAGATAGGTTGCTGGCAACGGCAAAACCGACAAGGGCATAGATCACCACGCATAGCGCAATCGAGATCGTGATAGCTTTGCCAAGATTCCGCTTAGGATCTTTAAGCTCCGAACCACTATTGGTAATCGTCGTGAAGCCTTTAAATGCCAGTATGCCGAGCGCCGTAGCACCTAAAAAGCCCGTTATCGTAGGCGTAGGTGCATCGTTGCCAGCACCCATTTCGATGGAGTCGGCAATAAACACGCCGACAATACCAAACACTATAATGCCACCTATTTTGATAAATCCGAGCACCGAGGCGACGGTCTCGATCAAGCGGTTGGCGGATAAATTGATCAAAAAGGCTATTAGCAGTAAACCAACCCCGAGTAGGGGCACAAATAGTGAACGATCCCCCAGGTCAAACAACTCAAGCGTGTAGGAACCAAACGTTCTCGCCAAAAAACTCTGTGCGATCACCATGGAAAAATACATCAGGAGGGCATGAAAGGCGGTGGGAAGCGTCGGGCCATACGCTTTCTGTAAATACATGCCAATCCCACCTGCTGATGGGAAGGTATTGGACATTTTAACGTAAGAATAAGCGCTGAAAGAGACAATGACGGCAGCGGCCAGAAAGGCTAGAGGAAATAGCCGACCAGTCATTTCGGCCATTTGGCCGGTTAGCGCAAAAATACCGGCCCCAATCATCACGCCGGTGCCTAATGCAACGGCACCGACCAACGAAAGACTGTTTTCTTTATATTGTGGCGTTCTATCCTGCCCAACCATGAAAGCGACTCCTTGTATTAACGGCAACCACAGCAGCAATAACTGCCGAGGACTCCTGTGCGGTGTTTTTTGATGCTATATAAATTAAATATAGAACCTATGTGCAGCCACATGGCAAATGACTAACGGAAGGTCTGATTTTGCGAGGCCACAGGCAAGCAGCTCTTACCCTAAACTAGCTAGTCTTGCTCCTGGTTGTGTCATGTAGCCGTTATGACTATTAATGACAGCTCCAAGGTTCCTGTTTAGCGTTGTCTTTAACGTTCTGATCGACGAAACGGTAATACTCCTTCTTAAAGCGGTTCCACCGATCAGCGCTGACCTGTATGTCATGGAGCTTGAGAATTTTTTCAACGTCATCGATGCAGAGCCTCAGCGCATCGTAAGCAAGGCTGATATTTCGGTTTTTCTCGTTGTAGACCACCTTATCCATTCCATAGAGTCGGTCGATATCTGACAGCGCTTCTTCAATGCGTTTGGATTTACTAGGCTTGATTTTTAAATTCCGAGTCACCAGTGTGTTTTTGGAAACACCCAAGCGGTGCTCTTGTTGTGTCGTTTTCATGGTCTTTCTCCCAGGCGCGTACATGTATATATAGAGTGGTTCAGTCCTTGTCTATTTTGTCCTTATGACCGCCGTGGTGTTTATGCATGAAAATATGCATCAGTGGGCATGCTGCCAAAAAGAGGAAAGGTAAGAACTGAAATAGGTGGAGACGGTGCTCGGTTCCAATCAGGTATCCCGCCCAAATGACAAACCCAGCAAGTGGCACCCACAACATCAGCAAACGACTACTTGTACTGTTACTCATAATCACCTCAGTAACTCGCCCAAAGAGCCAACAGCAGTTAAGGCCGTTGGTTTGGGAAAAATCAAATAAATAACCCCAATAACAGCATGGATGATTTGTCTGAACGCAACCTGAACAGCATCGGAGGGAAATATGATCCTGATCAAGCGCCTCGCAAAAAGTAGGCGATAATTACCCAAGCGGTATCCATAGCCTCATTCCCATCATCATTAGGTTTTCGGTGAGCGATACAAAGCTTAATGGGTATTACTGTTGCCGACACAGGCGCACTTGAGCTCACGTTTATCGAGGTATATCGCTTTAAAGACAGAACCTGTCACACGGTGCCAACGAATAGCGCCAGTGGCGCAGCCAGCCAGATAAGCGTATCGGCCAGCAATTAGTAGCTTCGAAAGTATCTAGGCGTGAAGGTAAACGTAACTGAAGGGGACTTGGCGCTGGGCGTGCAGGTCATAGTTGAGAAACATGGCGCTAAAGCTCGCTACGCCCTGCAGCTTTTGCAGACCCGGGGGTATGATCGCTGTGGCTACGGCATACTCTAGCACGCGTGCAGTGAATATTATGCACTGAACCTCCCAACTGGCAGAAAAATCGATGAGTAACGCAGTGGCAAAAATTGCCAGCACAGGGCGATAGGTGGTCGCATTAGGGTCTGAAACGCTAACTCCCAGGTGCTCATGAAGCTCTTCATAGCCGCCAATACGTTCATAGCCCAGATATCCCTGGGAAATCGTATCGACATGTTCCTGCTCTGTAAACGCGTCAATCTCTTATCGCGAAGTCAGCAGGTTTACGTTCACCTAAGGCCCATGTGCACGAGCAGGTCAACGATCTACAAGCCAAACGGACATATGTACTCTCCTGTTTGCAACCATAAGCGCGAGCGCTGGAGTGGGTCGTTGTCACCGTTATGAACCTCTTAGTTGTTTATTAACACTATATTGCTTACCTAACATAATAATCTAACTCCCTTCCACAGCCTTCAGATCAAATATGTGGCGCGACGAAAACTTTATTGTGAAGTGAGCCAGTCAATCTTACTAAGCCTGAAGGCGCCTCAGTCGTTAGGTAATAAGTTTATTTTATATGAAATTTGTTAACTTCCATGTCTCAACATAAACATTTGAGATTCGCTAAAGTGTATATTTATTCGCTGACAATGCGAAGTTGGTTTTCTAAGTAAGGGCTAGCATTCGCCGGGAGCAGGTTTGTCGGAGTTAAAAGGACCAAGAGGTTGTTTTCTACTTAATAACACAAGTGGGCGGTTGAGACGGTAGCTAACAGTGTGGTGACCCATAAGGTGACTAAGAAAATTTGTTATAGGGCATAGACACTATTATTTACTCTGGGGGTATTCCAGTTTGTATTGGAAAGGGGTTCTCAATACTTTCGTCTGCTTGGTGACGCCTTTGCTCTTGTGTCCATAATGTCTTGAGATAATTCACCACATCTCGTATCTCGCTGGGAGCCAAAACTTCCTGATACGCTGGCATCGTTAGCCTATCGGTTTTATTCCAGGGGTCGCGCCAACCCTCGGCAATAATTCGGTAGAGCATGGCATCAGAGTGTTTCCAGGTATGGCCCTCTGGCCCATGTGGTGGAGCAGGTAACTCGCCTAGAGCATTTTGCTCTTCCCAGTTGGGCATGCCTTCGCCTTGTGTACCGTGGCAACTAGCACAGTATTGTCGGTAAACTCTTTTTCCGTCTTCCAGCTGAGGAGTATCGCTTGAAAAAGGACGGTCCTCAGCCATGGCGTGCCCCACAACCATTAGCGTCAGCCATGAGGCAGTGAAAAAACAGTGCTTACGCATCGGGATAAGTCCAGGATTGGCCTTCGTCTTCACTGTGTAGAAGTTCCCCTTTCTGGTTTAAACCATAGAGAGTGTCTTTGGCGGAGAGTGTGAGTGCAACGAGCTCTGTGCCGTCACCAGCTACTTGTTGCCACTCTTGACCACCCGTTTCACTACGCCATAGTCCTTGCTGTGTAACCACATAGACTCGCTTTGGGTTGCCAAGGCTATAAGCCACATCATAGACGCTGCCAGCATCAAGTGCTCCGGTCGGTCTCCAACCGCAAAAGCAGTCCATCGATAGACGCACCGCATCGTCCGATACCCCGTAGAGCCAGCCGGTCTGCATGCTGCCTTCCATGTCAGAGTGGACGAGTCGGTTAATCTTTTGTGAAGGACCACTGTCCATTTTTTTCCAGGTGGTGCCAGCATCCTCGCTTTGGTAGATGCCGTCTTCTTCAATTACCGCATAAAGTGTTTCGTTCTGACGGCGATGTACAGCTAGCGCAGTAACCTCTCGGCTAGGTAGGTTAGCGCTAAGCTCTTGCCAGGTTTCTCCATTGTCGGTGCTACGCTGCACCCCGATTGAGGGGCCTGCGATATAGAGCGCTTGCGGATCAGTGGAGGGGACCGATACCGCGCGCAACTGGCCTTCATTCACGTCTTCGGGCAAGGGAATCGCATTCCAGGTCATGCCTTCATCGGCACGCTGGAATAGTTGGTTAGCCTCAATTTTAAACAGTCGTTTGCCTGTTACGTCATATTGCAGTGCAAGCAACCCTTCTTCAGTTGCCAAGGCCGTAATGGCGCTGCCAAAGCTGACTGCGGCCAAGCCTGTCAGTAAGAAGACACGTAAAAAACGACTCACGATCATGTGCATTTCAATATTTCCTTAAATAACGATTAGCCGATAACACCTAGGGCAGGGAAAGTACGCAATAACCAATATGACAGCTCGGATAGTTTGCCTGTGATCATTAAGCTACCCATCAGGATCATGATCAACCCAGCCGCTATATGTATGAAATGCCCCCAGCGACGCAGGAATTTCTGGTGCTTTATGAAGCGATCAAGTGAAAGGGCACTCAGCATGAAGGGCACACCCAGACCCAAAGAATAAACGCCGAGCAACGCCATGCCGCTCCAGGCGTTGGCCGTGGAAGCGCTGACGGTAAGAATGGCACCTAGAATCGGGCCAATGCAGGGGGTCCAGCCAAATGCAAACGCTAAACCAAGCAGATAAGCCGCACTGCGGCTTCCGCCGACGTCCTTCAGTCGACCCATAAACCGCCATTCTTGATGAAACCAGCGCCATGGCATGAGCCCGGTCATGAAGGCACCAAACAGTATAACGATAAGGCCACCGACTAGGTTTGCTTCTTGGCGATACACCAATAGCAGACGACCAATGGCGGTGGAGCTGGCTCCCAGCAACAAAAAAACGGTTGAAAAACCGAGCACGAACCATATCGACTGGGTTAACACCCGGAGTCGCTCTCGTCTATCCGCCTTCTGTAATTGTCCGAGCGAGCGGCCGGTCATGAAAGAAAGATAGCCAGGCACAAGTGGCAAAACACAGGGTGAAATGAACGAGATCAGGCCTGCCAGAAAGGCAGTGACCAGTCCTATATTGGCTACTTCAAGCATTACCCTTTACCCATGGCTAGGCTTGGAAATTTGATGAGGAATGCTTGATTGACTCGTTTTGATCTACTATTTGGCGAGTGGTGGACGCTGTGCCAGCATTCACTTCTGAAGCGTCTTCTACCCGAGCCTGAACATTGTTAGCGTCGCTTTGCTCGGTCGCTTCACCTTTTTTGTCTTTGCACTTCATCATGCATAGGCCTAATCCGCACATAATGAGACATGGCAATAGGCTCAATAGTATAGGCGCGATGCCCAGCAAAACCAGGTTATCCCAGCCAAAAGCAAGGCCGCCAGCCACTGCCACGCCACCCAGCAACATCAGGCCGCGTGGCCCTGTCAACAGGCCTTGTAGCCCCGATTTTTGTTTGTTCTGTTGGGTTTTGTCGTCACAACAACTCATGGTGCTACCTCATTATCTGGTTGCAATCATTTCGGCAAGAAAGTCGATCATGTCTTGAGTGTTCCACTCGGCTTCCCCCACGAGGCGCCCAATTTCTTTGCCTTGGCGGTCAAGTAGCAGCGTCGTGGGAATACCTACGGCCCCAAGATCTGCACTGGCCATCCCGGTTTTATCTATATAGGGAGCCAGATGTTCAATGCCTATCTCTTGATAAAATTCATTAACAATCTCGACCCCCTTACGGTCGATCGATAAGGCGACCACTTCAAAATTATCGCTGCCAAGCTCAGCCTGGAGGGCATCTAAAGTGGGCATTTCCTCTCGACAAGGCCCACACCATGTTGCCCAGATGTTGAGTAAAATCAGTTTTCCTTCAAAGTCAGCCAACGTTAAAGGGGTGCCGCCGCTATCCTCGAAACTGATTTCCGATACGTCGTTGGGGGTGGCCCAGAGAAGAAACCCTTGTGGCCCTGAGCTTTCTGACGGGGCGGCCATGGCAAGGGATGTGGCAGTCATCAGAAATACGGCTACGAGATATCCTGCCAGGATGGGTAGTTTCATCGCCACACTACCCCTTAGTGAGTCGCGTAAATGTCGGGGCTATCGGTCGGTTGCGAGGCTATGGCATAGACCTCCAGCGGGCCGCGTTTTTCTCCCGACATGCCCGGTGAACCAAGCGGCATTCCCGGCACACTCAGCCCTATGATAGAGGGCTTTGCATCAAGCACTTGGGTCACGCTCTCAACAGGCACATGCCCTTCGAAGAGATAGTCTTCTACGACCGTGGTATGGCAGCCATGCAGTTCTTCAGGGACGTTATACTCGGCTTTCATTTCAACGAGGTCATGGGTGTCGATCGTCTCCACGTCGAAGCCGTTTTGTTCCAAATACTTGGCATATTCGGCACAACATCCGCAATTGGGATTTTTGTAGAGAGTCGCTGATATATCAGCCGCCAATCCCGATATGGGAAAAGCCAGCAAAGACGTAACGGCAAGCGCTTTCCAATGTTTCATATGTTGTGTGTCCGGTTAGATATCAGATAGGAAGGTCCAAGCGACGCTACCCGCATGATGAAAAGGTTGCTTGCGTACAAGCAACCTATCCGAGCCGCTTTAAGCGTCGTCGTTCTCATGCTGCATGTTTTCCATCATGGCGTTACATTTTTCCATCATGGACTTCATATCGCCCATCATGTCGTGCATACCCCCTGCTTGCATCATATTGCTATGCATGGCGTTGCCCTCCATCGGCTTCTGTTGATTCTCTTCTTGGGCAAAAAGCGAGCTAGCTCCGAAGCTGCTGGCAGCAACAATGGCAGTAAACAGGATCGCAGTATTACGTTTACGCATGACACTCTCCTCTGTATGTGAGTCACTCTGCCAAACGCGCTAGTGGTAGGACTTGATTACGGTTTTTTATCCTGTGGCAGGAGTGCTTTTTTAAGATATCCTTAAAGCAGACTTTAAGGTCAAGGCCTCATTTTAAATTTCGTTATACAACCTAAATGTTTGTCATGAGCGCTCAGCTGAAGACTTGACCTTTGGGCAGCCTAACGGTTGTAAGCTGGATACGAATAAACGAATGAGGATAAGCCAATGCGAGTCTCAGAGCTGGCTCAGACGGGAGGGGTAACGGCAGAAACGGTACGCCACTATACAAGGGAAGGGTTATTGCAACCGCACCGCGACCCGCGCAACGGTTATCAACTCTACGATGCAGAGTCCTTGGGGCGCCTACGTTTTATCGATTGCCTGCGTTCGCTGGGTGTTAGTCTTCCAGAGATCAAGCAAATATTATCTTGGGCGGATCAAGGCACTGCAGAGTTTATTGAACCAGTACCACTCGCCACTCAAAGGGGACGTCTTTACTTGCGGGCTCAAGAGTTCCAGGTGATAGCGCGCTGGATAGATAATATGAATCAAGACAAGATGACTGAAAGTTTCAGCCTGAAGGAGCTCATCGAATCGCTTGGGACAGGTAAATTAGTTTTCGAGGCTAATGATTCGCGAAGTGATCATTAGTGATGCGGCGAAGTCATGGCACTGTGCGTATCCTCCATCCCTATCATGGACTGCAGATGCCAGAGTTGCCAGACAGCAAACGTAATAATCAGCAGTGCTGCCAGCGTACGAGTCGCGGGGCTACGTATCCATATTGAGACACGGCGCGCTGCCACTCCGGTCGCTAGGACGGCAGGCAAGGTGCCGAGCCCAAAGGCCCCCATCATCGCGGCGGCACGCAATGGCTCGGCTACAGCAAGACTCCAGGCCAGCATCGAATAGATTAGCCCACAGGGCATCCAGCCCCATAGCGAGCCAAGTGCGAATGCTTGGGGTACTTTTACAACAGGCATCAAGCGACGGCCTATTGGTTCGATGCGGCGCCACAGGACGCGCCCCAGTGCCTCGATACGTAGCAAGCCCTTCCACCAGTTGGCGATATACAGTGCCATTAGTATCAACATGACCGCCGCCAGGATACGCAACACCAGGGCGAAGCTGTCCAGTGCATGGTTGAGCACGGAACCGAGCAGGGCCACCAAGGCACCAGCGATCATGTAGCTGCTGATACGACCTAAATTATAGCCGAGCAACAGACCTGCTAAACGCCTCGGCTGTCGCATGCTGGGGGGCACAGCAAAGGTCAGGGCACTCATGATGCCGCCACACATGCCGATACAGTGCGCGCCTCCCAGCAAGCCGAAGACGAAGGCCGCCGCCAGCGGCGGCAGGCTCATGTCGGCGGGATTCATTTAAGGGGCACCTTTGGAGCTACCCGCCGTATCACGGGAGGGGCTGATGGTGAAGGCCGCCGGAGGCGAACCGTACGGTGATACGATTTCGACCTGTTCGGGTGGATAGCAGAGTCCTTGGTCGGAACAGCCCTGAAAGGTCACCATGATGGCCAGCGGCCCGGTAACGGTGTCGCTCGCCTCTATGGGCGCACTCACCAACACCTGATCGTAGAAAACGTTAATGTTCCCTAAAGACGCGTGCGACATTGGCTCGCCAGGAGGCAAAGCCAACTCACCGAAATTGATATCTTGAGAGAGACTCTCAATCGCGAACTGATGCCGGTGAAGGTAGTAATTTTCGGCGGCGGTGAAGCCGATATAAACTCGATCATCGTCTCGCCAGGCGGTGGTTCGGAAGGCTTCTTTAGCCGGTAGAAAGTCACGTTGGGGCGAACGGTTAAAGGGGGAACTTTTGTCACCAACCTCAAACATCTCTTCACGTGCCGCTACCGGGGTGACTATAAAGAGTGCCACCGTTAGAAAAGCGAAGACTTGTTTCATGAGTTTAACGCCGCCTTTGGCTTATCCATTGGCTGACCTCTGGACCAAGCGACCAGAGCAAAGCCCGCGACGATCATTGGTAGTGTCAGTAGCTGCCCCATGGTTAACCAGCCAAAAGCGATGAATCCCAACTGAGGGTCGGGGAGGCGCACGAACTCTACGATGAAACGGAAGGCTCCATACAGAAGCAGGAACAGCCCAGAGATGAGGCCCCGCTGACGTGGTCGGCGCGATAGCCACCACAGCACGGCAAACAACACGACACCTTCAAGGGCAAACTCGTAGAGAGCCGAAGGATGCCGTGGCTCTGGGCCCAGCTCCATCATGGATGGAAACACCATTGCCCAAGGTACATCACTAACTCTCCCCGGTAACTCGTGATTGATGAAGTTCCCGAGGCGACCCGCTCCCAGGCCGATGGGGACTAACGGAGCAATGAAGTCGGTCAGTTGAATAAAAGCCAGTTGATGTTTGCGAGCAAACAGCCAGGCAGCCACTAACACACCGGCAAGACCGCCATGAAAGCTCATGCCTCCTTCCCAGATTTTTAGTAACCAAAGGGGGTTGGCTTGCAGTTGTTCGAGCCCGTAAAACAGTGCATAGCCAAGGCGGCCGCCAACGATGATGCCGATGGCGGCGTAGAAGATCAGGTCGCCTATATCATCGTGGCTTAGGCCGAGTCGGTGGGCGCGACGCCGACCCAACCACCAAGCGGCCACTAGCCCGATTACATACATTAAGCCATACCAGTGAATCTGAAGAGGGCCTATGGCGATGGCGATCGGGTCGATTTGAGGGTATTGCAGCATATATCTTCCTTAATCAATCGTTACTGTTGGAGTCATCAACAAAAATTATTGCGTCTTAAGAGCCGTTTTATCGTTTCCACTTCTCGACTTCCTGGATGACTCGCTCAACATCTTCAGAAGTTATGTAACCTGTATGTTTGTAACGAATAGTGCCCTCGGTATCGACCAGATAGCTTTCGGGTGCGCCATAAACACCTAGCTCAAAACCTAGGTTACCCTCTGGATCAAAAATATTGACTTCAAAAGGATTCCCAAACTCGTCAAGAAACTCGAGTCCCTTTGCCTGGGTATCCTTGTAGTTGATGCCAACCAAGCGGACGCCTCGCGCGGCTAAGTCCAATAACTGCGGCATTTCATGCTTGCAAGTGGGGCACCACTCTCCCCAAACATTGACCAATGTCACCTTATCTTTAAAAAGAGATTCATCAACGACCCTTGAGGGGTCTTCCAGCGTCGTCAGGTTGAAGGCCGGAAACGGCTGAGCTAACAAGGGGGAATCTCTGGCGCTAGGATCCATTGATAAGCCCTGATAAAAGAAAAAGCTCAAACCAAAAAAGCCCAATAGGGGTAAAAATAGCAATGTCCGAGATTTCACGTATACGTCTCACAGGTAGTAGCGGGTAAGTGCCTGCTGAGCATTGTTAGTGCTTACGGAAGTTGATTTGGAGCACTAGGTTGCATCGGTCATGGCTTCCGAGCCCATAGGCGTTTCGCCAGCAGCGGCAGCAATGTGATGCCACTGATGAGGACCAGCGCGATCGTGAGACCACGGGAGTCGGCGGTAATTAGCACTTCGCCGAACTTGACGATCAGATACGCCGTGGGGATTACGCCGGCCAATGTGGCGATCAAAAAGCGCCAGAAGGACAGGGGTGTAATACCTGCCGCGTAGCTGATGGCATCAAACGAAATGAAGGGCACCAATCGGGATGCAAAAACGATGAGCATCAAGCCGGTTTGAGAGCGTTCCTTCCCCAGCCAGTTAAGGATGGGACGCGTACGCGACCAGCGTTGCATTACCTCATAGCCGAGCAAACGAGCAATGCAGAAAGCGAGCAGAGCGCCGGCTTCGGCACCGATAACGACATAGGCCGTTCCCCAAACTGGGCCGTAGATCGCACCGGCCACCATGGCAATCGGACCACTGGGGATCGGGCTCATGACAATGGCCGTAATCATCATAAAGATGATGGCCAATGGCCCCCAGACGCCCAACCCATCAACCCATTCACGCAAGGCCTGCTTATCGGTCAAGACCGACAAGGCGCCGGTCTCCATCAGGATCCAATAGAGGGACGCCAAGCCCATCAGTAGAGAGAGCCCCAAAAAGAGCTTTTGCTTTACACTAAGCTTGGTTGCCATGTCCATCTCAGTTGTGGGGAGCAGGGAGACATGTCATCTCAGCCCTGTACCGTGATGGAGTATCATTCAACACCCAATATTTCGCGAAGCTGGTCGGTCGACACTGCACCATTGATACGCTGTACTTTCCCGGCTTCATCACGGTAGTAGCTGGTCGGCGTCCCTGTAGCACCGGCCTCGCGCATGATCTGGGCATGCTTTCTGAGCAGCGCTTGACTCTCCTCCGACGGCTCCACCGGTTTTATGCCGCCATTGCGAAATTCCAATTCATGGGTTTCGAGAGCGCTAGCCGGATTGTCGGCTTCAAGGATTGCGGCAGCTTTGCGAAGACTGTCCTCTGATAGCACGCCGACCAGCACGTGACGAAGCTGTAGTACGCCTTGCTCGATTAGCGGGCGTGAATTCTTCCAGAGTGCGTTGCAGTAGGGGCAGTTGGGGTCTGTTAGTGTGTAAACAATATGCGATGCATCATCATTCCCCTCCGAGATAAAACGAGTGTTTTCAAACGCACTCCAGGCAGCTTCCAGCATGGGTTCCAGCACCAGAGCCTGAAGCTGGCTTTCCATGACGGCATTGCCCTGGGGGTCGATTAACGTACCAATGACGGCATAGTCGGAAGAGGAAGAAATATAAGCCGCCATAGGCTCATTATCATAAGACAAGGCATAGCCTTGGAGGTCGTTAGGCGCTTCGAAGATGCCATGGAATGTGAACCCTTGATCCACCAACACGGTAATCGTCTTGGGCAAGGGAGACTCAGTATTAGCGGCAATGCCGGCCTGATGACTCTCATTGGCATCGGTTCCTGCTTCCTGCGCCAACGCAGGCAACGTAATAAGACCTAACAGACCTGCAGCGGCTAGGTAATAAGTAGAATGTAGGATATGCCTCATGAATGCTCTCTTTATCAATTACTGTTTTTCCAAGGGATTAGGTCGATCACATTTACTGGCTGGTTTTAGTGCTTCTTATTAAAAAACAGGTACTTGATAAGCGCAGCAACACCAAGCCCCAGTGCAATAATCAACAAGATCGCTATTAGGCCCATCCCCGCCATACCCCACATGCAACTATCACTTCCCATCATTTTGAATTCCTCTTTAACACTACGGTGTTTGGTTTAGGCGCGATGAACAGCCTCGTTTGGACGTGGTGTGGCATTGCCGGGATCTGGCGTGAAACGGCGTAGCCGCAACGAGTTAGTCAGTACAAAGACACTGGAAACACTCATGGCAGCCGCCGCCAGCATGGGGCTGAGCAATACGCCGATGAACGGATAGAGCACGCCCGCCGCCACGGGGATCAACGCTACGTTGTAGCCATAGGCCCAAACGAAATTGCCGATAATGGTCCGGTGGGTACGCTTGGAGAGCGCCGTGGCATTGACGATGCCTCGCAAATCGCCACTCATCAGCACCACATCGCCGGACTCGATGGCAATATCGGTGCCAGTGCCGATCGCAATGCCCACGTCGGCCTGGGCCAAAGCGGGCGCATCATTGATCCCGTCCCCCACAAAAGCGACGCGCTTGCCCTCCGCCTGGAGACGCCGGATCTCTGCCGCTTTCTGGTCGGGCAGTACCTCGGCGAGAATCTGCTGGATGCCAACCTGTCGGGCGATAGCATCGGCAGTGGCACGGTTATCGCCGGTGAGCATGGCCACTTCCAGCCCTTGCGCTTTGAGTGCTGCGATGGCCTCGGCAGAGCCCTCCTTAAGTGGATCCGCCACCGCGATGACTGCAGCAAGCTGGCCGTCTACCGCGGCATAGAGCGGGCTCTTGGCGTTCTCGGCAAACACCTTGGCGCGTGTTTCTGCCTGGCCGAGCTCGATTTCCAGCCGAAGCATGTAACGATCAGCTCCCACATGTACCAAGTGGCCGTCGACCTCGGCTTCAATGCCGTAGCCAGGCTCGGCACTAAAGCGACTGACCGAGGGTAATTCCAGCCCGCGGGCCTTGGCGCCCTGTACAATAGCCTCGGCGATGGGGTGCTCGCTTTGAGCTTCCACCGCCGCGACCAGTCGCAGCACCTCGTTCTCATGGCCGTTGATCGCTTCGAAGTCGGTCAGCTCGGGGCGCCCCTGGGTCAAAGTGCCGGTCTTGTCCAGCACCACCGTATTCATTTTGGCCAGCGTCTCAAGCGCCGCCCCTTTACGAAATAGCACTCCCATCTCGGCCCCTTTCCCGGTACTGACCATGATGGCCGTTGGGGTGGCTAGGCCCATCGCACAGGGGCAGGCAATTAGCAGTACGCTAACGGTAGTGACGAAAGCAAACGACAAAGACGGCGCCGGTCCGAAAGCGAACCAGAGTGCAAAGGTCATCGTGGCGATAGCGATGACCACGGGAACAAATACACCAGCAACCTTGTCGGCCAACTGCTGGATGGGGGGCTTCTCCGCTTGGGCCGTTTCCACCATCTTGACGATCTGCGACAAGACAGTGTCGGCACCGACTCGCGTGGCCCGAAAGGTAAGTGCACCGTTCTTGTTGATAGTGCCACCGACGACTTCGGAATCTTTCTGTTTGGCGACCGGCACGGGCTCACCGCTGATCATCGACTCATCAACGTAAGAGTGACCCTCCTCGACGATGCCATCGACTGGAACACGCTCCCCTGGGCGAACCAAAATACGATCGCCTGTGACGACGGCGTCGATAGGCAGCTCGACGGTTTCATCCTCGCGTATGACGCGGGCAGTTTTCGCCTGTAATTGCAGAAGCTTCTTGATCGCCTCGGAGGTGCGGCCCTTGGCAATGTGTTCAAAATAACGACCGAGCAGGATTAGCGTCACGATCACCGCCGCCGCTTCGAAATAGCTCACGGCGGTTCCGACGGGAAAGAGCGTGGGCACCAGCAGGGCGGCGACCGAATAAAAATAGGCAGCGCTCGATCCGATCATAACGAGGCTGTTCATGCCTGGATTAAAATGCCGGAGTTCGGCGAAGCCGGCACGATAGAAGCGTGCACCTGCATAAAACTGCACCGGTGTAGCCAATAACCACTCGACGCCCATCCAGCCGCGATGCGGCATTAGACTCGTTAACAGCGTGTCAAAAGCGGGAATCATTTTTCCCATGGCGATGATGACTACCGGAATCGTAAATATTGCCGCGAGCACGACTCGGCGGCGAAGCTCGGCTCTCTCCCAGTCCTCGCTGTCCGTTGGTGGCGGCGTATCGGTATCCTGAGGTTCATAGCCTGCCTCGCGGATGGCATGCTGAATACGCGTTAACGAAACGGCTCCCGGCAGGAAGCGAACGAAGGCCTTCTGGGTAGCAAGGTTAACACTCACTTCCACCATGCCGGGCAGCTTCGTTAGCGTTCGCTCTATCCGAGAGACACACGATCCACAACTCATGCCGGTGATGGGAATGTCGAGACTTTCCACCACAGGTTGATAGCCCGCTGTTTCAATGGCGTTGAGTAGGCTAGTGGTCGTGGTACCTGCTTCGACCTGGATAGCCGCCTTCTGGGTGGCGAGGTTCACTTGAGCGTTGATCACGCCTGGCTGCTGGCTGAGTGCACGTTCCACACGTCCAACACAGGAAGCACAGGACATACCACGAATCTCGATATCGACGTTTTGCGCCATAATGAAGATCTCCTGTTAATTTATCGACGACCCGATATGCAAGCTTGATTCCCATGTTTGCTGTCGAGAAAATGCTCGATCATTCAGCCTGCTCTGCGATAGCTTCAACAATCGGGCAGCCTTCCTGCATAGGCCCTTCGCCTGCACATTCGTCCAGTGTTTTCGATAATACGGCTTCAATTCGCGAGAGGTGTTTGATCTGCTCGCGCACCTTGTGCAGCTTCTCCCCGGCGATGCGCTTAGCTTGCGCCCGGTCGCCATTAGCATCCTGAAGCATTAACAGCTCCCGAATCTCTTGCAGCGTGAAGCCCCACTGCTTGGCATGGACGATGAACTGTAACCGATCCACAGCTTCCAGTGGGTAACGCCGATAGTTGGCATCGGTCCTCCTCGGAGGAGGCATAAGTTTCTCTTTTTCGTAGAATCGAATCGCCTGGCTAGCGACCCCGCTTCGTTCGGCAAGCTCGCCGATACTTAGTGTTTGCATAGCGTTACCTCACGATATTATTAATCTAAGCTTCTGGCAGCCTGACTCAACGAATCTATCGGTCGGGGCTCCTATTGCTCCGGTTGGCGCACGACCCTAAGGTAGGGCGTCTTGGTGTTCCAGCCTTCGGGAAAGTGTTGCCTAGCGTCATCATTCGATAGCGATGGCGAGATGATGACATCGTCACCGTTTTGCCAGTCAACGGGGGTGGCCACTTTGTGCTTGTCAGTTAGCTGAAGCGAATCGAGAACCCGCAGTATCTCGTCGACATTACGTCCTGTGCTGGGTGGATACGTCAAAGTGAGACGAATTTTCTTGTCAGAATCGATGATGAAGACCGTGCGCACCGTAAGTTTGGGGTCGGCTTTGGGATGGATCATTCCATAAAGCTTCGCTACCACCTGATCTTCGTCAGCCAGCAAGGGGTAGTTCAGGGCCGTGCCCTGAGTCTGTTCAATATCCCCCACCCAGTCGTGGTGAGAGCTGAGGGGATCCACCGAAACCCCAACCAGTTTGGCACCCCGCTGGGTGAATTCGTTCTTTCGCTTGGCAAACGCGCCCAGTTCTGTGGTGCATACTGGCGTAAAATCAGCGGGGTGCGAGAACAGCACCGCCCAGCTGTCGTCAAGCCATTGGTGAAAGTTGACCGTGCCTTGCGTGGATTCGATCGTGAAGTTTGGTGCTGTCTCGCCCAGTTGTAGCGCCATGGAAATGTCCTCATGTCATTCATTGAGTAGCCACCATAACTTTGAAGTCAACTTTAAGGTCAAGCTTGATGTGTAATATTTGCAATTCGATAGGAGACAAATAATTTGTCAATAAAGGTTGACCTTAAAGCAGCTGTAAGCCTTAAAATTCTTACGGCGTTAAAATGGATATGATAGGAGGTAGCACCATGGGATTGGTTCAATACCCTTGTTGGCCGTCTCCATAACTTAAGTTGCGATAACACATTGGAATCTCTCTCTTCCATCGGCTTGGTCGGCGCCTTTATCGGCGGATTGGTCTCCTTCTTCTCGCCCTGCACGCTGCCCCTGTTACCGGCCTACCTGTCGGTGGTCACAGGCGGTAGTGCCGGTAAAGCCGACAGGCGGTTAGAGGCATTGACCCTCAGTGCCTTCTTCGTCTTCGGCTTCAGCATCGTGTTCATCCTACTCGGGCTCGGCGCCAGTAGTATCGGGCAACTGATGCGAGGGTATCGCCAAGAATTCAACTGGGTTGCCGGCTCGGCGGTGATCGTGCTGGGCCTCTTTATGACCGGCGTGTTCCGATTGCCGCTATTCCAGCGTACCTTTCAGTTCACACCCAATGTCCAGGGTGGCTCCCCGCTGTCGGCGACAGTGTTCGGGGTCTCTTTTGCCATCGGTTGGACCCCCTGTATCGGCCCTATACTAGGCGCTATTCTGATGGCCACGTCTAATGCTGCTAGTGCCCAGGCTGGAATGATTTATCTAAGTGCCTACTCGGCAGGACTGGCGCTACCTTTTCTTGCCAGCACTTTACTGATTAACCGATTTGCTCTGCATCGGCAAAGCCTGGGAAGGTGGAGTGCCTATGCTCGCCCCGTGGCGGGCACGATTGTGATCCTGATGGGTATTGCTATCGTTACGGGGTATATGACACGGCTTTCAAGTATCATGGTTGACCTTTTCCCCTCCCTGGCGACCCTGGGGTAGCCAGGCCGTCAGAGAAGTAGAGATTAATTTTCATACTGACTCCTTAGGAAGCTGATTAGGCTGAGCTAGTCTCCTAAAAGGAGATTATTTTTATAATGCTTAGAGCTTAATTGCTTTCACTATTAATTTAGTTCTTCACCTAATTACTTTAATTAGGAGCTCGTGGCGAGGTAACGTACAAGCGCAGCGAACGCTTCAGTGTTTTTTTGAAAAAAACATTTATTATAGTAGGCCTTCCTGAATCCTAGCTGAATAATAAAAATTATGGCAAGTAACGCACAGCTACCTGGTTTATCTTTATATTTCGTGAGTATCTATCAGATTACCTTTCCTTGATTTTTCTTTTGGGTTGTTCTAGCTTTATCATGCCAAGCAGAAACTATGGTAAATAAAATATGGTTTAAAAAATGGAGAACCGAGATGGACTTCAAAAAATATGAAAACTGCATTGAAGCTTGTCACGTATGCGCTGCTTATTGTGACAAGTGTGCAACTGAGTGCCTAAAAGAAGACAACGTAAAAATGATGGCGGAATGTATTCGCCTTAACATGCAATGTGCTCAAATTTGTCGGTTAGCTGCCTCATTTATGGCACAAGAAAGTGAGTTTGCACACGAGATCTGCCGTCTATGTGCCGACATTTGTAAGAAATGTGGTGATGAGTGTGCAAAACATGATGCACCTCACTGCCAAGAGTGTGCTCAAGCTTGTCATCGCTGCGCTGAAGAATGTGCCGCAATGGCCAGCTAAGCTTCAAGCCAGCCGGGGCGAGCGCTTCGGCTGGGCGTCATTTTCTAGGGGGTTATATACATTAACTGAGGCTTTCAAATGTTGGTGTTTGCTTTTTTTAATATCTAAAAGGGGCTCGCTTGCGAACCCCTTTTGAATTAGTTATAATTAATAATGTCGCTTAGTAAGCGACATGTAGTTCATAACTGTTATTGCTATTTTCCTTAGTGCCCCCCATTGAGCTACCTGTCACCTCAAGCTGATAATTGCCCGGTTGCAGCTGACGAACAAGTTCAAAGTGACCCCGTGGACTGGACGCTTCTGCTACTTGTTTTCCAGTTTTGTCATAAAGCACAGCTGAAATGCGGTTGCCAGTGCTGGTAAAACCTGGGAAGTGCTCACTCGCTACTTTCAGTGTAGTCGCTTGTTCAATGTTAATATTGAAACGCTTCGATTGCCCCTGAGCAAGCATCTGTGTAGAAGATACGCCTCTTTCTAGTAAGGGAAGATCCTGTGTTGTATTGCCTAAGCTCGCTAATACAGGTGTAGAGAAGATACTTGCTACTACTGCACTAAAAACAATTGCTTTAATTTTCATGGTGGTTTACTCCGTTGGTTATTTACAATTTAATAATAACCTTAGAGTATGAATTGAAGCTGAATTTAGTGGTTTATTAGCAAAAAAAACGCCACCTTCCGGTGGCGCAAGTTATAGAGTGCTTAACGATTTAAAACATTAACCTGACACCTGCCACCACGCCGGTATCTTCGGTATTATTCCCACCAGCACGAGATAGGTCGGCGGTATCGCCATACTCTTTTACCCAGTAAGCGCCCACGTAAGGCGCAAAGCGTCTGGTCACTTCGTAGCCCAGGCGCATGCCGACACGCACTGAGTTAAGGCCCTCACCCACACCAAATTCCTCAACTTCGCTGGCAGCTACGGCAATTTCGGTGCGCGGCTGTAGGTAGAGCCGCTGTGTCAGGCGCAGATCGTACTCGCCCTCAAAACTAGCGGCCACGTCGCCATCTTCACTCACTTGCATAGCAACGTCGGTTTCAATGCCGTAGGGCATCACACCTTGTAGGCCGACAACCCCATAGGTGCGTTCGGCGTGATCATCGGAGAACACACCGCCTTGGTAACCGATACCCCCCTGTAACTCCCAAAAATCAGCCACTAGGCGACTATAGAGTAGTTCCAGGGATTCAAACTCAGCATCTTCACCGTCGCCTTGGACATTCTCGCCCTCTGACTTCAGGTAAACACGGTTGATATCACCGCCATACCAGCCTTGAAAGTCCCACACGACGGCCTCCTCGCCGTTATCGGGTACGCTATATTCAAGACGATCAAAGAGCGCCATACCCATATTGTGTTCCATCGTGGGCGCTGGCCAATCTTTCGGCGCGTCGTAACCATCTTCCGCATGGGCAGCGGTGGTCATGACAAACGCTAAGCTAATGCCAGTAAAATAAAGCTTAGTTTTCATACTGCCTCCTTAAGAAACCTGAACAACGCGGAACATTCCGGCATCCATGTGATAAAGCAGGTGGCAATGGAACGCCCAACTGCCTTCAGCATCTGCCGTAATCAGTGCCGAAACCCGCTCGCCGGGCTTAACGTTCAAGGTGTGTTTGCGCGGAATTAGCTCGCCCTGACCGTTTTCTAGCTCCATCCACATACCGTGGAGGTGGATAGGATGCTCCATCATGGTGTCGTTGATCAGGATTAGGCGCAGCCGCTCATCTTTCACAAAATGGATTGGGCCGGTCACTTCGCTAAACTTCTTGCCGTCGAACGACCACATGTAACGTTCCATGTTGCCGGTCAGGTGCAGCTCAAGCTCACGGCCTGGTTCGCGGCGGTCAGGCCATGGCGTGAAGGCTTTAAGATCGCGGTAGACGAGTACTCGACGTTCGTTGGGGTCGATGCCTATGCCCGCCTGGTCGTAGCGAGAGCCGGGCTGGGCTTCACCGGCAATGAGAATGCCGTTTTCGCCGACTTTCGCCTGCTCGCCCGACATGCCGCCCACATTAGAATGATCCATGCCCTCCATGTTGGAATGATCCATCCCCTCCATATTAGAGTGATCCATGCCTTCCATACCAGCATCGTCACCGCTCATTCCCGGCATATTGGAGTGATCCATACCTTCCATATTCGACATGCCTGAATGATCCATACCTTCCATGTCACCCATGCCATGAGCGCCCATGGCTTCCATGCCGCGGTCGGCAATTTGGCGGCGCTTGGGAATCTCCGCCTGCATGCCTTCACGCGGGGCTAGCGTGGCGCGAGCGTAGCCACTCCGATCCATGGCTTCGGCGAAGATGGTATAGGCTCGATCATCTTCTGGTGAAACAAGCACATCGTACGTTTCCGCCACGCCAATACGGAACTCATCAACAGGCACGGGTTGCACTGGCTGGCCATCGGCAGCAACGACGGTCATCTTCAAACCAGGTATACGTACATCAAAGTATGACATCGCCGACCCGTTAATCACGCGTAGTCGTACCCGCTCACCAGCCTTGAACAGCGCATTCCAGTTTTCTTGGGGGGAGTGACCGTTAAGCAGGTAGGTATAAGTACTGCCGGTCACATCGGCGATATCCCGAGAACTCATGCGCATTTTGGCCCACATACCGCGCATCTCGGCGGTTTGTGAGAAACCCTTTTCGCGAACATCGGCGAAAAAATCAGCAATCGTGCGCTCTTGGAAGTTGTAATAGCCTTCCATGGTTTTCAGATTACGAAATACCGACATGGGGTCTTCAAAGGTCCAGTCGGTGAGCAGTAGCACATGCTCACGGTCGTAGCGGATGGGTTCGCGCTCGGCGGCGTCAATTATCAACGGCCCGGCGTGGCCGAGCTGTTCCTGCAAGCCGGAGTGGCTGTGGTACCAGTAGGTACCGTTCTGGCGGACAGGAAAACGGTAGGTGAAGGTTTCACCAGGTGCTATGCCTGCAAAACTGACCCCAGGCACACCGTCCATCTCCGGTGGCAAGATGAGGCCATGCCAATGGATCGACGTGGACTCATCCAGCAGGTTGGTAACACGCAGTACGGCGTCTTGACCTTCTTTCAGACGAATCAGTGGGCCAGGGCTAGTACCGTTAATGCTAATAGGGTGGGCTTCTTGTCCGTCAATCGGAATGGATTCACGGCGGATAGCCAGTGATATCTCGGGCCCTTCTTCGACGCCCTGTGCATAGACATTCGTACGGCCCCAGGGGTTTGCCCAGGCGGGAGTTAGCCCCATTGCGGCAGCGGAACCTAACCCTAAGGCAGCACCGCCTTTTAGGACTTGCCGGCGAGAAAGCGGGTGAGAAATAATGCTTGAGCGTGCCATGTGTAACTCCCATCAATGATGAATGACACCATCTTGATGGAAGAACCTGAAACAAAGCTGAATAATGATTAATTAGCTACTTCACCCGCTAGAGGCAGGATAATCGTAACGCGCAGTCCACCCAGTGGACTGCGCTCAAAATACGAGTGCCCTGAGTAGCGGGCAATTAGCTGCGCAAGAATCGACAGGCCTAAGCCGTAGCCGGGACGGCGTTCATCCAGTCGTGTGCCACGCTCTCCCAAGCGCGAAAGATCCTCTTCTGCAACGCCGAGGCCGTCATCATCAATGGTGAGCGTGAGTGTGGTTGCGGAGACGGCAATATCGCAATTAACGCACCTATTCGACCATTTGCCAGCGTTATCGAGCACGATGCCTAATATTTCAGAAAAGTCGTGAGCCTCAATAGGCACTTGGTCTTTCTCGCCTGCCGAGTGGGCGAGGTTGAAGATACGCTCAGGGTAAAGGCTGCGGAACATCTCGATGAGCCGTGAACTATCACGCGTGACGTTGGCCATTCGCCCCGCGTTAGGGCCTGCAATACGTGAGCGACGCAGCTCCGCATCCAGCTGGGCGTTAATATCCTCAATACGGCTGAGCAGTTTATGGCGTCGGGTTTCATCAATGGGCCGATTGCCACGCAGTACTTGGGTAACGGCTGCCAGCGGGGTTTTTAATGCATGTGATAGGTTCGCGACCGACTCTCTGGAGCGCTTCAAGCGAAGGTCAATGTCATCCATAAACCAGTTCAACTGGTCGACTAATTCATCTAGCTCAGAAGGGGCTATTAATGACAAGCGATCACGTTTGCCCGCTCGCAATGCTTCAAGCTGTTGACGCAGTTGCCAGAGTGGCTTAAGTCCACGATTAACCGCTAACATGTTGAGTATGATGAGCATTCCTAACAGCACGCTGGCAATCCCACCGACCCACCAGTGCAATGTTGCAAGCCCTGCTTCTACTTGAGAGAAGTCCTCACCCACCAGCAGCACACCCTGCGTGCCCTGCCATTCAAAATGGCGACGATAGACGAGCATGTGTTGCTCGCCGCGATTCACGTCTATTAGAGCATTGCCGCTTTCATCTAGCAGCGGAGCCAGCTGTTGCTGCCATTGTGGGTCGGAAGCGCTGACCGAGCCGTTGAAGCGGAGTACGTAGAGATGATGAAAGACTTGATAGCCTTGGCTAACCGAGTCAAGCGCGGCAGGCACGGCGGCTTCACCTTGCTCAAGCTGCGTGACGGCATGGTCGGCTTCGCGCTGAAGACGCTCACCCAAAAAATCCCGAGCAAGATTCTGTAACAATATGCCATGCAGTAGCCAGGTCGTCACCACTACGAATAGTGCCACGCCTCCTAGCCAGGCGAGTAGTCGAAAACGTAAACTGCGCCGATCAATGTGAAGCAAAGAAATACCCCTGGCCGCGGCGAGTTTGGATAATTGATTTGCCTAGATAACGGCGCAGACGAGCGACATAGACTTCGACCAAGTTAGGTGCGGCGGCATCCTGTTCCAGGGCATAGAGCTGCTCTAATAACTGCTCTTTGGAGTGAATGCGATCTGGATGCAGCATTAAGTAGCGTAGTAATCGAAACTCCGTCGCCGTGAGCGAACGCCAAGTTTCTCCCTCTAGACATACTCGTTGGCCTGCTTTATCCAGCGATACGCCATTGAGCGTCACGACTTGAGATAACTGACCAGACTGCCTGCGCAGCAGTGCCTTCAAACGGGCCATAAGCTCGGCTTCATGGAAGGGTTTTGCTAGGTAATCATCGGCACCCGTTTCAAGACCAATGACTTTATCTTCCCAAGTATCGCGCGCCGTCAAGATCAAGATAGGCGTGCTGCGTTTTTGCTTGCGCCACTGGGCTAGTAGATCTAGTCCCGAGCCATCGGGCAAACCGAGATCTAAGATAGCCAGCTCGTAATGCTCGGTTGCCATGAGCGACTTGGCCGCTTTCAATGAAGCGGCCAAGTCGACAAGGTAACCGTTGTCCTTGAGACTCTCTGCCAAGCTTTCTGCCAGCAAATCATCATCTTCGAGTAGCAACAGTTTCATGGGTAAACGTCAGATTAGAAAGTAAAATTGCCGTACATGCCGGATTCGTAATGGCCGGGAATGTTACAAGCATACTCTAGCTCGTTAGTATTATCAGGAACACTCCATAATAGAGTCCCGGTCTCACCAGGTGCAATTGTGACGCCTGCCATGCTCATATTGGCCATATCGTGGCCTTCACCTTGTGACATGTTTGACATGTCATGACCTTCGCCATTTGCCATGTCTAGCATCATTTGACGATGCTCTTCCTGGGCTTCTTTACTGCCAATCACAAATTCATGCTCTAAATTGCCGGTGTTGGTGATTTCAAATTTAACCACCTCCCCAGCCGCCAGTTCTAGCTCTTCAGGGTCGAACCACATATCGCCAGCCTCAAGGCTGATCGTGCGGTCAACGTCAGCCTCGGTTAGGTTATTGCCACCACCGCCGTGGCCGGGTGCAGCCAGCGCCGCGCCCGTGATCAGACTTAATGAAAGGGCAAACAAAGACGTTGTTAAAAGAGTGTAGCGCATGGTCATTTACCTCAGAGGTTATTGTCACCCGTTCTTTATACGGTGTTAACCTGAAACGAGCCTGAACCTACAGTAAAAATATGACCTGCCGGATAAGTAGCTATCACGAAAACTTGCAAGCGCAAGGCCTTATTTCGGGACCTTTTTTAATTCAATACAGCATCTTCCGCTTAATAGTGAAATTTGTTCAGTTGCCGATGTCGGCAGCAGGGATGCTCTTGGTCATCACTGCGCATCATTGTCGGCAGAAAATAGTTGCCCCTTGTTGATGATGATGGTAGCGCTAGTTACTTTTATCGCTATGACCGGACGTCGGCTTTCCACTTCATCTATATTAACCCTTGTGTCTACATTTCCTGAAAGTTTTGCCACAAGATGTTAATGCGAGCGTACAAGCACCATGAGCGCTCATCATCGACGTTGATCTATCAGCAGAAGGTGTAGCTCGTTAAATATCGCCCTCATGAACTCAATGACCAGCCGATGCTGGCCAGTTTGATCTAGATCAGCGTGAAAAAACCAGAGGACAGCTCTTGCAAAAGACCAGTGGCTCCCCAGGGATGACAGAAGCAGAAAGGCTGAACCAGCACTGCACCTGTATCACTCTAGACCGACGAGCAGCCACCCAAAGTCTTATCGACCAGTTGGGCGACGATGCCGATGAGGCCTTTATCCGTTCGACCTGGCATCAACTTTTCTCGAATGTCGCTGTCTTTGTCCCATCTCAGGTTCTGGAGCAGATGAGGGCCACTGTTCAGGCCATAGAAAACGCCGCCGCTCTTCCCGACTATCAGCGACAAGTACTGTCTTGGGCCCCGCAAAGTGCACAGTTAAACCCCGGCCCAGTAGGTGTCTTCATGGGCTATGATTTCCATCTCGGCGAGGACGGGCCTCGCCTCATCGAAATCAATACCAATGCCGGAGGTGCATTTCTTAACGCGATCCTGGTACGGGCCCAACTGCAGTGTTGTGGTGATGCTAAAAGTGCGGCCGGGTCTGCCGACTTCGAGGCTAAAGTGATAGCCCAGTTCGAGAGCGAATGGCGTGCCCAGCGTGGCAATGGACGTCTGGAGAGGATAGCTATCGTTGATGATCAGCCTATGGGGCAATACCTCTATCCTGAATTCAAACTTGCCCAGCAGTTATTACGGCGTCATGGCATTGATGCTCTCATCCTCTCGCCTGGCGACCTTCGGTATGAGTCAGGCATGCTATACAGCGGCGGTAAGCGAGTAGATATGGTTTACAATCGCTTAGTGGATTTTGGGCTCGAAGCACCCGGAAACTCCGCCTTACACTCTGCCTGGTTGGACGGAGGCGCAGTCATAACCCCAAATCCCCATGCACACGCATTGTTCGCGGACAAACGCAACTTGGCTGTGTTATCAGATCCCGCGACGCTTATGGCTTGGGGGTTGAGCGCTCAAAATGCCGAATTACTTCGCTCTTGTATTCCCCGTACCTTACAGGTCAGCGCTGATAATGCTGATACCCTTTGGCAACAGCGACGGCAGTGGTTCTTCAAACCTGTCGCAGGCCACGGAAGTAAGGGAGTGTACCGGGGAAGTAAACTCACCAAAAAAACATTCAGCCAAATCTTGGAAAGCGACTATATTGCCCAGGCCCATGTGCCTCCCTCCGAACGCCTCGTTCTGGTCGATGGACAGCGTAAAAATCTCAAGGTCGACGTTAGACTGTATACCTATCGCGGCACACTGTTAATGGCCGCAGCGAGACTTTATCGAGGACAGACGACCAATTTCCGTACGCCAGGTGGGGGGTTCGCACCTGTGCTTCTCATGAAAGATTAGTTATCAAAAATATGATCTAAAGAGTTTGTCCCACAACTTATGCGATTATCGTGATAGGGCGTGGAACTCATCTTGCAAGGCGATCGCCTCACTTCGGCCCGCGATTAGTTATTCGGAAATTGCTCCCAGCAACCTTTCAATTGCGCGCAAGTTTTTCCTGCGTTTGGATTTAAAGCCTGGAAACTTACAATATTATCAGCTACGCGGATGAAACCTCGTCAATGAAGGCTGCCCTTAAAGGGGTATCTCTGGAGCGATATAGATAGCCACCTAGCCGAGCGATGGCCTTCATATAGAAACCATGTCGCGTCGCTGACCCAGTCGAGGCGGTGGAATCGACCGGTCGACCAGAACTAATAAATGATCAGTAAAGAACCGTTGCTAGCAAGGCAGCCGGGAACTGATGCCTAAGAATGATCAGTCCGGATACGATGTAGCCGAGCATAATGCCGATGGTGAGTCGATCGGCTGTGGTGAAGCACATATCCTCAATCCGGTAGCCAGTTTTTCAGATTCCATCATATACGTGTGTGCTAACGCACAGATCGTGTGATGTCAGACCCTGAACATGATGGTGCGGGTCCGTGTCGTTTGATCGCCAAGGTATCGGTCGCGTTACTATCCGCGCTAGATAACGAATAGTGCATTATGGAAATACAATCCTAATAATGTCAGGAAGGGTCTCCTCATGAATAGAGTCAACACTGCAGCAATGGCTTTTTGTCTTCTCGCTGTTCTGCCTAGGGCAGCATCCGCCCAAAACTCAGAGTACGGCCCACGGGTGTCCGTGAGTTTTCGATCTCTGGAACTGGCAGTAACGATCGGAATTTTAATAGCGGAAACTTCGGCGTGAGACTGTTGATCTTGGTTGGTATCTGAGGGATAACATGGTTGCCGGTGTTCGGCAAAGCGTCAATTACGCCGATGTCGAAGGCGAAGGCGGGCGTCACAGATGGTTTCTGGAACGGCTCAACCCGTGGTTACCTAACCCATCAGTTCCTTGATGGTCGTGCGCGGCCCTTCGTCGGTGCTAGCCTCGGTGGTATCTATGGAGACGGCGTCAAAGACAGCGCCTTCGCGGGACGGGAAACGGGTATGAAATACTATGTTCTGCCCAAGGCCTATTTCCTCGCTCGCGCTGAGTATCAGTTCCTGTTCAGCGATACCGACGATGCCACCGATGCGTTTCAGGAGGACGGTATCTGGGCTTATACGATTGGTCTGGGCTACAATTTCTGAACCACATCAAGATGCCACGAACCACCACGGCCACGTGGCGGGTGTGCATCTCTTGTCGCGCGCGGATGGCATCGGCCTTGCCTTCCGGATAGCGTTGCTTATAGCTATTAAGCTAGGTTCTTAACTACCTAAGGTGGTTGTCCTGACGGTCACCCATTCGGTGATGTCACCCTTGTCAGCACCGCCGTGATCAGCAGGATAACCACGACCAGCACCACCTCCAGCGCAATACTGCGCTGCAAACGTCGTGGGGCTGTTGCATCGCCGCTCTCAAAGGCAGGTACAAGCCGCCACTTGTTCGCGGCAGCAAATAACAGCAGCACCGCGACAATCAATACTTTGCCGATCAAGAACTGTCCATATGCCGTGGTGAGCAGGGGTGTGAGACCGCCTGTTAGCAGCGTGGCCAAAGTGACGCCCGCCAGTACCAACACGCCAACTCCGCCCATGGCGAGTTGCCCGAAACGGGTCAGAATGCGGGCGGTATTGCCGTGGTTGTAATGTTGCCCCACTAAGTGGAACAGCGGCCACAGCGAGGCTACCCAGAATGCTGCCGCCATCAGGTGAACGATCAGCAAGACAGCCAGAACGAGGCGTGGGGTGTTTACTGTATGCCCCACCTGCACGAATGCCAGCATCACCAATAAAACGCCTACTAGGCTCAAGCTGTTGGCTGTTTTCGAGAACGCTAAGTTATTAAGCTGAATCGCCTGGACCAGCAGCAAACCAGCTACCACCAGTATTAGTCGACCCCCGGACGCGCCATCGAACACGATCCCGAGCAACATTGGGTTGGTTGCAGCCGCTATATTGCCGCCTCCAAGGTAACCAGCTTCTAAAGACCACTGGAACAGAATCAGGATGACCCCCGCCCAGGCAGAAAGGACACCCATGCGGGCGACGCGCCTCCGGTCGTGATCAGGGAGCCGGGGAAACGCTAGACGAAACAACACGGCCCCCGTCGCGACTAGGGCGCTAAGGTAAATCCCGGCCGCCACGAGAATCATCGCGACGGTCCAGACATCGAGGCTATTTACGGAGAACCACCAAGCCACGGGTCAGGGCTCGACCGAGAAGTTAAAACCGTCGGACATCATGTGTCCGTCATCCGATAGGCCGCGCCAGTGCACCTGGTAGTCCCCAGCCGAAAGAATTTCACCGGGCTTCACGACGTAGCGTTCGACCTGTTCACTGCCTGGCTGACCATCAAGAGGAACGGGGCCGTTTGGGCCTGTCACTTCAAACTGGGTGATGCGCATCATGCCACCAAACTCGATGCCAATCTCTGCTGGGGAATCCTGAATGGTGACGCCATCCTTAGGCGAAGTGCTTGCGCCCCCTTCATGGGCCAGCACTGGGATTGCTAGCGACAGCAACAGCGTTGCTAAGGTAGCGTGAATGATAGGGAGCGAACTCGTCTTCTTTTGCATACCGTATCCTTATATATTTTTAGGGTTGAATGGATGCCGTTACTTCATCGCGGAGGCGCTAAAACTGATTCGGCTGAGCCTTCTTACATCGTTCATCTGCCCTGTTTGGCGAACAAGGCGCATGGCGTCGTGCTTTTCTTCATGGAAATGAGTCGGTGTTAAAACGTGCCAACCTGAAACAGGGCTGAAAATGGCGGAAAAAATGATCTGTGACAACACTTAGGTATTGGGATCGGTTTCTCCTTTACCTTTGGGCCACCTATAGGTTGTAGGCTTATAACGAAAGCTAACTCCGCCTTCTTCCATTTTTAATGGATAAGGCGATGTCTCGACCAGCAACATGATAAGAGGAAATATCATGGTTAAGCACAAGATGATCTTTGCCATTGGTCTGGCTGCAAGCCTCAGTGTCCCCAGCAGCGCCATCTTCGCTCAAGGTATGAGCCAAGGCGCCCAAGGTCAGGGCAATATGATGGACGGCCAAGTCGGTATGGGTTCGGGCATGATGATGGGCAGTCAAGAAGGCATGTACCCAGGAATGATGATGGGAGGGCAAAGCGGGATGATGCCTTGTCCAATGATGGAAGGCATGGGGAGTATGTCCGGCATTGGCGGTATGCTCGACGAGCAGCAGATGAGTACCATGCGTGAGATGCGCCAAGAACACCGCGCGGCCCAGCTTGAGCGGATGGGCGAATTGATGAACCTGCGCGACGACATGATGCAAACCATGCAGACTGAACGCCCTGAACCAGAGGAAATAAAGGCGCTGCATGCTCAAATGGCCAACCTTCATGGCGATATGATGGCTGATAACGTGCGCATGCATAATCAGATGCAGGACTTACTGACCGATGAGCAGCGTGAACAGATGAGAGGAAGCATGCCCAGCCACCATGGCCCGCAATAAGCCTTGGCGATTGCCTCTTTTTTTAGGAGTGATGGCATGATGAACGCGGAATGTTTTGCTTTTATGGGGTCAATGGGGTGGCTAGGCTGGTTGATGCCCCTGGCCATGCTGTTATTAATTGGCTTGGCGATCGCTTCGCTGGCCAAGTACCTCTTCAGTCGTTCACGCTAAGGAGTTGAAAATAATGCAACATATGAGCACCAAGCTTTTACTCTCTGGTTCCATGCTGCTTGGGGCGGTCTCCGCCCAGGCGGCGTTACCGCCAGAGGCAACATTGTATAAAAACCCCCAGTGCGGCTGCTGTGACGCTTATGCACGCCATCTTGAAGAGCTCGGCGTAGAAGTGACGATTATTGACGATGTAGAGCTGGGTGATATTAAGCAGCAGGCAGGCGTGCCCTATGGCCTGGGTTCATGCCATACCATTGAGATGGGCGAGTATTGGATCGAAGGCCACGTTCCAATGGAAGCCGTGCAGGCGCTGTTTGAGGAACAACCCGATATTGACGGTATCGGTTTGGCGGGTATGCCCATTGGCACACCGGGTATGCCGGGGCCACAAGAAAGCCCTTACAATGTGTACACGTTTACAGGCCAGGAAGATGAGCCATTTATGACCCTTTAGTAGGGTGATAAAAGCTCGCCTGCTGTCTGCACGCCGTTCTAACGGACTCTTGTAGTACAGCAGGCGCATTCAAGTCATACATTACTAAAACGAAAGCGCTGTATTAAACTTAGGATTTACTTTGCTAGTGCGTTACGGGTCGATTCGTTACGGTAAGCTAAAAATAAGATTGCGTCGTTTTCTTTACACCTACACATTGCCACACTAGCAAGCCTGTTAAAGCTTACTTTGCGCAAAAACCTCCTATTAATATTACGCCTTAATAAAAGGTGAGCATGTTGTATACCCGCGTTAGTAAGATTGGCAGTTCGCATCCCACGTTTATTTCCCAAGCCCGCGTCCTTACTCGTTTTACGATGGCCAATGGGAATGGTGGTCATCGATAACAAAGACGTGCCCATGTGAGCCTGGGGAATGATGGTGGGAATGGCGATGAGGTTCCGGCCCCTCCCATCCCTCATGTTCGTGCTGATGATGTTCATCGTGGTAGTGCAGGTGGGTGTGACTTTGGGCAGCGTGCTCGTGCTCAAGAGCCATCGGGTCATGTGCGTGCCAGATAAGGGCCGCGAGCCCCGTTGCCGCCAGGGCCACCGTTCCCAGCAAAGCGAACGTACCCGTCAGTCCCAGGTTCACTCCCAGCCAGCCTGCCAACGGATAGGTGACTAGCCAACAGCTGTGTGACAACGAGAACTGGGCAGCAAACAGCGCTGGACGCTCCTCCGGCTGGCATGAACGTTTGAGCAGGCGCCCGGTGGGGGTCATGACCAACGAGGCCCCAGCGCCCAGCAGTAACCATAGCCCGACAAGCCCCGCAAACGATGGGCCCAGCCAGCCCAGGTAGAGGCTGAGTGCCATCATAACGCCACCCAGCAGCATGACTGGCCGCTCGGACACCCGTTCCAGCACCTTGGGCAGCAGTAAGGCTATTAGCATGGAGCCCCCGCCTGCGGCGGCAAAGGCCAGTGCGACTTCTTTCTCGCCCAAATTCAACACCGAGCGTACGAGTACCACCGTGTTGACGATCTGCATGGCCCCGGCGGCTGAAACAGCCAGGTTCAACGCCAGTAGCCCGCGCAACCGGGGCGTCTTCAGGTAAATCCGCATACCATGAGTAACGCGACGCCAGACGCCGGGGGCTTCCTCTAGGGGGTGAGACGCAGGCAGGATCACCGATATAACCAGGGCGGCAGAGATAACGAAGGCCAGAGCATTGATTACAAACAGGACATCAAAACCCATCACCATCAGCAATGCCGCCGCCGCCATCGGGCTAAGAAGGTTCTCTAAATCATAGGCGAGACGCGACAGGGACAATGCTCGTGTGTACTGCTCTTCGTCTTCGAGAATGTCAGGGATCATCGCCTGGAAAACGGGCGTAAAGCCAGCTGAACAAGCATTGAGCAGAAAGATCAGCACATAGATCTGCCACACTTCGGTAACAAAAGGCAGTGCGCAAACCACGGCTGCACGCAGCAAGTCCAGGCTAACCAATAAGGTGCGCCGAGGCAGGCGTGATGAATAAGCGCCGACCAAAGGGGCAATGCCCACTTAAGCGACCATCTTGATCGCCAGCGCCGTGCCTAGCACGACGCCCGCCTGACCTTCGGCAAGATCGTGAGCCAGCAACGCCAGAGCAACCGTGGTCAGGCCAGTGCCGATCAGTGCAATGACCTGCGCTAGAAAGAGATGGCGGTAGACGCGGTGGGCGAGTACATTGAGCATAGAACTTCCTCAAATGAGGGGTGCCTAAAAGCGCTTACAGGTAGCGTGCAATCGTCTTGAACTCTTCAGCCCGTGCCCGTTGCGTTTGATTCTGAGTACCCAGGGCTTCGTCTAGGCAGTGGTCGATGTGATCCAGCACTAAGGTGCGTTTAGCTTGCTGAATGGCTTTTTCTACCGCATGGAGTTGTTGAGCGATGTCCAGACAGTGGCGTCCATCCTCTACCATCTGGGTCACACTCGAAAGGTGCCCCCGAGCGCGGTTCAGGCGCTTGACGATATCGGGATGTGACTGGTGAGTATGCATTGTCATGCTGGGTTCCTCTGTAGTTAATGGGTGCGAGATAGAGCACCTTCCGCCATGGTGAAGCGCTAACGAGCCGGGATGGTATGTTTCAAATGAGCGGGAAGGCTCTCCCTTGGAGTTGCGGCTTCATTGGGGAAGGCTTCGAGCACGTATTGCCCCATGAATCGACGCCTAACGCCAAAATACGGGGTGGCCTGACACATCTTCAGCCACTCTGACTGACTCACCACCGGCTGTAGGGCGTGTCGAGTGGCTTCATCCGCTTGGTCCATGGTGACAGGCACTGGTTTGCCGGCCTCCATGGCAATTGCATCCACTAGTCGATCCCAAAGCGCTCGAATCACGCCATCCCCGATCGCGACAAACGCAACGGGGAAACTCAGTCTCGGCAGCTCAGCGTAAGTATCGTTAATCGATTGCCAATCATCGACCGCGAGACTAAGTAGCCACTCATTGGCATTCGTCAGCAGCTCCAATATCGAGTAGTGGGTATAGAGACGGTTCAGCCCCCTGACTCGACATATCTGCAGGCTTACATGCCTCGCGAGGCAGGTGGCTTCTTTACGAACCCGCAAATATTTATGCATTGATCATTCTCCGCAACAGCGCAATGCTTTCAGTCCTCGTCACACTGAGCCTGAAGTAGGTCAGCAATTTCCTGCTCGACAGACGCCACCGCTGGTTGCAGCGTTTCGTCTACTTCGTCCCGACCAAGGCGGGCGATCTCTTTCCAGCGCACCAGTGAGTCACGGGAGACAAGATAGGTACGCGCACAATCACCCTCAGAGGCTTCCTTCTGAAGGGACTCCAACAGCTCCAGGTCACGCATCGAAAATACCTGAATGGCCGGCACAAGCAGTCCAGCCTCTTCTGCTTGTCGGCCTAGTGATGCCATGTCCCAGTCACGTTCAGCCGCTTCGTAGGAGGAATGTGTGGTGGTCTGGTAACCGCACCGCTGACACACCAACCAGTGGGCATGAAACCAGTCGGTGATTCTTTTTAGGTAGTCTGGACTGTCCTGACAGGCACAGACTGGGCATGAGGCTCGCTCGGTCATGGTGCTATCTGGCATATCATGGTGAATGGGGTGTGGGGCAATGGCGTTCATACATGCCCACCTGAAAGCTGGCTCAGGGTCTGTGCCCGAGCATTGGCTGACTCCCTCACGATGTCGGGGGAGAACCCTGCACCACAGTGAACCTCGTTGATCATCACGAGCTGAAGATAGCCGCGATGAATCAGGTATTGGCCAAAGCCTAGATCCGAGATGTCCCGATGCGCATAGGCACCGGAAGCCTCCATCGCGTTAATATCGTCGATGGTTAGGGTGCCCATGTTGAGACTATCCAGTGTCGCTTGGCGATAAGGGGCTTGTAGGCAATATTGCTCAGCCAGCTCACCCAGGTTGAGATCAACCAGGGCACGATATAGCCCGCTGCACTGGTAATGGGTTGCCCCACCGCTAGAGAGTGCCACCAGCTCGCCCTTGCAATGACTAGGTTTCGCCATCGCTTTGCCTCCTGTGATTGTGTTCTCTCCCCTTGGCGATACCTGCATGGGTCAGCTTGTGGGCGCTGAGCATACAGGCATAGGCTGAGTGCATCGCATCGGCAATGATGCGATCGGCCAACTCAAGAGGGGTGGTATCAGTGATGCCAACACGCCGCAGATCTTGCTCAATAACGGCACGATGACGTAGGTACTCATGAAGTTCATTTGCTAGTGCGTCGTCTGCTAGCAAATCCGGCTTGTTCGTTGCATTGAGTGCAGAGCACATGTCTACCCCCTACGTTACTCAGCACAGCTGGTCGGATGATGCCGAAGAATCTCGGCTAGCCGATCCAGGGCTGTTATGGAGATTGTCCGCTCTCCCGCTGCACAACGCGCCTCGTGTCGGCGCAGTAGCGAAAGATCCCTAGGCGAGAAATCGTGATCACGGCAGAATGCTGCCTGCGTCATTTCTCGGTCCTCGAGCAACTGCTCCAGGGCGTCACGAAGCACGACAATATCGGCATACGCGAACCCTCCCTTTCCCAGCTCACTGTCATTATTCGCTTCACCCATACTGGGCAAACCCAGCTCCGGTTCGAGGTTGCATGTAGCGGACTCGGTGTTTAGCGCACCTGCTACAACCAAGTTCTGCCCAATTCCGGGCGTTTCCTCGCGCAACCTGTCGCAAGAGGAGGTAGGGCGCGGGGTGACACCCTTGGCGAATGCTTGCTGGCGCAGTTTGGATAGAGAGGTGATAGCGAGCACCGCGGCCAGCTGGAAGATCAGCAGCGCCACCGCCTGCATGCCGATCAAAGCCTGCTGGCGCCAGGTCCAGGCCTCGGCCGGGGGCGCCGCCACGAGAGTCGCCAACTGGCTGTCAACCTCAGCGAGACGAGCCTGTGCGACTTGTATCGGTTCGAGCCAGCCAGCCCGGGCCTCACTATTTGCCCGGAAAGTCTCGATACTCTCTTCAAGGCGCGAGGCCTCCAGAGCCAGCCGCTCAATGCGCAGCTCCCGGCTGGCGTCGACGTGAGACGCTGACAGCCACTCATCCACCAGAGGCTCGCAAACCATATAGATAGGTCCGGTAAGCGTAAGCACGCTGGCGACCATGGCCAGCATTCGCCGAGCCAGCTGGCGCTGATACCAGAGCCACAATGCAACGACTTCTAGGAGAACAGCCCAGGCCCAACCCATCGGCCCAACAAACTCAGTCCAAAACTGAATCGCATGCACCTGCAACAGCGCGATCGCGCCAGCAAGTACCAGCAAAGGCGGCACCATCTCGATGAACCGTGTTGTCGGTGACTGATTGCCCATTACGTTGACTCTCCACAAAGCTCACACACATTGCCGTACCCACTAATCCCCTTTCCAAGAAGGCGGGGTGATCAGCTTTTCTAGTCCGCATCCGGTTCAGTTTCGTCACCTGCCGAGGTGGCCACAGCCATCGGCGTTCCCAGCAGCGGCGCGGGGGGAGGCGGTGGCTGTTCAGGCTCAGACGCAGCCATTCGTATCCCGATCGTCAGCGCCAGCAGCGCCGACCAGGCGACCATCCAGCGGATTAAAAAGCGGCGATCCTTGAGATTACCCCAGCCGAAAATGAGCATCACAGCCAGGAAGACGGCATACGCGAGAGCGCCGACCCAGAGAATGGCGATGAAGCCGGTCATGCCACACCTCCGGTCACAAGCGCCTCAACGTGTCCCAGCTGGGAAAGGCAGGCTGTAGGTGGCTCGCCGGGGTCCCGGGCGACTTCAAGCCTTCTCTTGGCCATGGATCTCTCCTTTATAGGTTGGTGATACTGGTGAGGCAGGCTAGCGCAACCAAAGCGGTAATGAGGTAAGTCGACGCTGCCCGGTGACATGATGGACGGCTCGCTTAATCGCAGAAGGGTGACCAACGAGTACGACGCGGCGTTTGCCCCGAGTGAGGCTGGTGTAGAGCCATTGTCGCTCTAGCATGTGCCAATGCGATCTCACCAGAGGAATGACCACGGCAGGGAATTCGGACCCCTGCGCTTTGTGTCCGGTCATGGCATAGGCCAGCTGCAGCTTGCCGAGGGTGTCGCTGGTGAATAGCACTTCACGATCCTCAAACCGCGCCAGCACGGTTTTCTCCTCAGCGTCTGCCGTCACCACATAGCCGAGATCACCATTAAAGACATCACGGTTATAGTCATTCTCGGTCTGCACGATCTTGTCCCCTGGCGCCCATTGGCGACCATGGATTGTCACAGAGCCCCGATCGCCCGGGACGTGATAGCTTCGTAACGCTTCATTGAGAGCACGGGTTCCGACCGGACCACCGTGCATGGGTGTCAACACCTGCACTTCATAAAGAGGATCGAAGCCACGCGCCAGCATGTCTTCAGTGGCCACCCGCAATGCCACACGACACACCAGCTCGGGGTCACCGCCTTCCGGCACTTCGACAATCTCAAAGTCGCTATCTGGTACCGATTGAGGACTATTGCCCTGGTTGACGGCGTGCGCCTGGACAGTAATTTGCGAGCCAGGCCCCTGTCGCCGGATCTGTTGAAGACGTGCCACTGGGATAGCACCCGAACCGATCACATCGCGAAGAATGTTTCCCGGCCCAACCGAGGCCAATTGATCCTGATCACCGATGATGAACAGTCGGCAGTGGTCAGGCAGCGCCACCACCAGAGCCAGAAACAACGGCACATCGACCATCGATGCTTCATCAATGATCACTACATCCGCTTCGATCGGGTTGCTAGCATTAAACTCAAAGCCGCTGGCGCCAGCGCCCAGGAGACGATGAATAGTAGACGCCGGCCTCCCGGTTGCCTCCGACATTCGCCGAGAGGCACGGCCAGTTGGCGCACACAGCGCCAGCTCAAGGCCAGCATCATCCAGTGTCTGCGCCAGCACCTCAGTCACCGTGGTTTT